>JAPKZH010000263.1 GCA_026393905.1 Candidatus Aminicenantota bacterium | reverse complement strand
TCTTTGGTGGCCGCGAAGATCTGGATCACCCCGAGGGAATAGAAGAAAGCCCCGAGTCCCATCGCTTGAAAAAGGAACTTGGCGCCGGCGCTTCCCTTTTGACCGGCCTTGTGGATTTCGGAAGCCGCTACGGACTCGGGGAAGCCGAGGTCGGGATCCGTGACCATGACCCGGCGCAAAAATGTCACAAAGAGAATTCCAAGCAAACCGCCGATGAACATCAGGGCTGTGGATTTGATATAGGCTTCAAAAGTGTTGAAATTCGTCCAGGCGCCTGCGATGAGGAAGGCCGGGATGGTGAAGATGGCGCCCGCGGCGACCGATTCGCCGATCGAGCCGACGGTCCGGGCGAAATTCTCTTCGAGAATGGATCCCTTCATGATGCGGAGGACCGCCATGCCGATGACCGCCGCCGGATAGGTGGCGGCGATCGTCATCCCGGCCCTGAGCCCGAGGTAGGCGTTGGCCGAGCCCAGGATGACGGTCATCACCAGGCCGAGGAGCAGAGCGCGCAAGGTGAATTCTTTCATGTCCGTCTTTTCAGGCACAAACGGTTTGTAGCTCATCCCACTCTCCTTTGTTGGATTCAATGTCCTCTATATATTAAAATTCCTCGGGCAAAGTCAAGCCTCGACGGCCGTTTGTATCCATCTCCGTTTGTGGGAATTCAAAGAGGGGTTGGCCTCGCCCCCCGCCCCCTGGGGAACCAGCCTCGTCGGACACTCTTGGAAGGAAACCCTTGCGTAGGGTTTCCTTCCAACGCTCGCTCCGCTCGCTGCCTTCCTTCCAAGGAGCATCTGGCCATGTATCTACAGGGAGGAATCCACAATAAGAAAGGAGGCTTCGGAAGCCCTGGCGATGAATTCATGAGAGGATGCTCCTTGGAGGGGTGGCAGGGCCGGCGGGTATTCCCGCCGCCCGTTGGAGGGGGAACCTCGAAAAGGGTCCTCCTCCAAGAGTGTCCGGGGCCCCCCTCCGCTATGGCGGCTCAGGGGCGAGGCCAACCCCTCTTTGAATTTCCATATTTAAAGATGCTCCGATGGCCCTCCATTATTCTATTTGCGCGAAAACGGAATTTGTGCTAAATAACTTTTGTCGACGGAGAAGGATCGATATGAGCGTTATCAAATGGATCAAGGGCAGGCTGTTTTGCGACCTGGCCATCGACCTGGGCACGGCCAACACCCTGGTCTACCTCAAGGGCAAGGGGATCATCATCCAGGAGCCGTCCATTGTCGTCATCAACAAGCAGACGGGAAAAGTGGAGGCCGTCGGGAACCGGGCCAAGGAGATGCTCGGCAAAACGCCGACCAACTTGATCGCCATCAAGCCGATGCGGGACGGCGTCATCGCCGATTTCGAGATCGCCGAGAAAATGCTGGATTATTTCATCAAAAAAGCCACCAACAATCGCGGCTTCCTGTTGAGGCCGAGAATCGTCATCGGCATTCCCACGGGCATCACCCAGGTCGAACGGCGGGCCGTCAAGGACGTGGCGACGCGGGCCAAGGCGACCGAAGTATTCCTGGTGGAACAACCCTTGTCGGCCGCCGTCGGGGCCGACCTGCCGATCACCGAACCCACGGGAAACATGGTCGTCGACATCGGCGGGGGGACGACGGATATCGCCGTCATTTCTCTCAACGGCATCGTCTTCAATCATTCCATCCGCGTGGCGGGTAATGAGATGGACGAGGCCATCATCCAGTATTTGAAGAAAAAATATAACCTGCTCATCGGTGAACGGAGCGCCGAACAGGTCAAGCTCCAGATCGGCTCGGCCTATCCTCTGGATGAGCCTCTGACCATGGAAATCAAGGGCCGGGACCTGCGGGAAGGGATCCCCAAGACGATCGTCATCGATGACCAGGAGATCCGAGAGGCCTTGGAGGACGTCGTCGCATCGATCGTCAACGCGGTCCGGATCGCCCTGGAAAAAACCCCGCCGGAGCTCTCGGCCGACATCATCGACCGCGGTATCATCCTCACGGGCGGGGGAGCCCTTCTCAAGAATCTCGACAAACGGATCCGCGAGGAAACCCAGCTGCCCGTGTTCATCACCGAGGACCCTTTGACCACGGTCGTGCTGGGAGCCGGGAAAATGCTGGATGACCTGGAGCTGCTGAAGAAAGTCACAGTGTCATAACCTGATTAGATGGAATGTCTCAAATCCAGAGTGAGAGAAGAAAGCAACTTGTCTTGGCGGGCCTTCTTTTTTTTCAGCTGGTCTTGATCTCTCTTCAGGTACCGCGGGGTGAAGAATCCAGCTATTTCGAAAAAGGCATTTTTTTCATCTTCTCGCCTGTCCAGCGGGGCATTCATGCCCTCTTCGAAAAAATGGGATCGGTCTGGACGCGGTATGTCGATTTGCGCAGCGTGGAGAAGCAGAACCGGGATATGAAGGACGAGCTTTTCCGCCTGCGTCAGGAAAACATCCAGCTGCGCAACGGCCTTGAGAAATTCACGGACAAGCAGGCGATCGCCCGAATCCTGTCCGACCTTCGCCAGTCGTACCTCTTCGCCGCGGTCATCGGCGCCGATGCCTCTAATTTGTACAAATCCGTCATCATCGACAAGGGCTCACGGGACGGGCTGACCAACAGCATGGCTGTGGTCGATAAATACGGGAATCTTGTCGGGCGGACCATCAACCCCGTGTCTCTTGGCGAGGCTACCGTTCAGCTTCTGACCGACGACAACAGCGGAATCAGCGTCTATTCTAAAGACCATCGGGTCGTGGGCGTGCTGGCCGGTGACGGGAAAAGCGGGACCTGTTGGTTTAAGTACGTCCAGGCGACGAATACCGACCTGGCCGTGGGGGAGGAGTTGATCACCTCGAGCTTGGACCGAATTTTTCCGGCCGGCATCAGGGCCGGCCGCGTTGTTTCGATCGTCACCGACAACTCCCTGTTCAAGAAGATCGCCGTCCGCCCCGAGCTGGATTTGGCTGATTTGAATTTCGTGGCGGTCTTGACCCAGCGGCTGGATACTTTGTTTTAGGACGCTTGACGATGAGAGATGTCATGGAAGCGGCGGCCGGGATCCTGATCGCCTTTTTGTTCTATACGCTTTTTCGCAAGATCTCGGTGTCGCTTTCGGAAAGCCTGAATTTTTTTACCCTGGCCGTGATTCTCATCGGTCTGATGAAGGGCGAGATGGCCGGGGCCTTCATGGGGATGGCCTGCGGCCTTATCGTCGACTCGTTTTCGCTCGGGATTTTCGGCATCTCCGGTCTGGCGAACACGCTGACGGGATACCTGGCGGGATACATCTCGAGAAAGGTCAATGTCATTCCGTTCCTGCGCAACCTGGTTTTCATCGGGATCATGGCCAGCCTCGAGCTTGCGGTCTGGATGGGGATGTCCGCCCTCATTTTTGGCGAGGGCATCCATTTCGGAAAAGGGCTGATCTTTCTTCAGCCGGTCTTCACCGCGATCGTCGGCAGCCTTCTTTTCCTCGGAATCCGAAAATTTAGGGCCCAGCATGAAAAGTAGCCAGATCTACCAGGATTTTTCTCCCATCCAGAACCGCGTTCAAATCGTTACCATCCTCATCGAGGTCCTCTTCCTGGTCCTAGCGCTCTATTATTGGAAAGTCCAGATCCTGGACTATAAAAAATATTGGAAGATGTCCGAGGCCAACCGGACTCGGGAGGTCATCATCCGGGCGTCCCGGGGCGTCCTGACCGATCGGGGGGGATCGGTGATCCTGGCTGACAACCAGGGGGCTTTCAACGCCTCGCTGATCCGCGAAAACTGTAAGAATCCCAAGGAGTCCTACCCAAGAATCAGCCGTCTTCTCGGCCTGACCGAGGATGAGCTCAAAAAAAGAATCGAGAAATACGTCGGCCAGCCCCTTTTTAAGCCGATCGTCGTCAAGGATAACCTGGACTTCGACGAAGTGGCCCGGATCGAGGCTCGGAAAGCCGACTTGCCCGAGCTCGTGATCGAGACGGAACCCAGAAGATTCTATCCGTTTCAAAGCCTTGGAGCTCACGTGATCGGGTATATGCAGGAGCCATCTCCGGAGGAACTGAGGACCGTCTACAAAGACCGCCGCCTTGGCGATCTAGTGGGGAAGACGGGCATCGAAGCGATGTACGACAGCCGCCTGGTCGGCGTGGATGGAAAAGCCACCGAGGTCGTTGACAGCCTGGGCAGAATCATGGACGAACTGAGCAGGGTTGAGCCGAACCCGGCGCCGAAACTCCGACTGACCTTGGATTACGATCTTCAGGCCAAGGCGGAAGAGTTGTTGACGGGCCGGGAGGGTTCGATCATTGTCCTCGATGCCAAAACGGGAGACGTCCTGGCCTTGGCCAGTTTTCCCACTTTTGACCCGAACAAGTTCATTAACCGGTTCACGCCCGAAGAGTGGCTCGGTCTCTTGAAAAGTCCCGATACCCCCCTCATCAACCGGGCCATTCAGGGGCTGTATTCGCCGGGCTCTATTTTTAAGATCGTGATGGCTTCCGGAGGCCTCGCCTCGGGCGTCATCACAGACCAGACGACCTTTTTTTGCGGGGGGCGCGCGGAATTCTACGGCCATCCTTTTGACTGTTGGCTGGAGGGCGGACATGGTGCGTTGAGCCTCTTCAATGCCATCCGCTATTCTTGCAACGTCTATTTTTATAACGTCGCCCGGAGGATGGGCATCGAGGAGATCGCTGCCTCTGCCCAGAAATTCGGCCTGGGCGCGAAGACCGGCATCGACCTTCCCGGTGAAAAAGAAGGGCTTGTCCCGACGCCCGAATGGAAGAAGAAGACGCGCAACGCCACTTGGTATCCCGGGGAAACGATTTCGGTGGGCATCGGCCAGGGGCCTCTTCAAGTCACCCCGCTCCAGATTTCCGCCATGACAGCCTTGGTCGCAAACCGAGGGATTCGAGTCCGACCCCATCTTCTGCGGGGAGAAGATTCATCGCCTGGCCAACAAGAGGCGCGCGTCTCGATCGAGAGCGGTGTCTTCGAGAAGGTCATCGAAGGCATGTGGCGATCCGTGAATGAGCAGGGCACGGGCCAGGCCGCCCGCGTCGACAACTTCAATGTCTGCGGCAAGACCGGCTCCTCCCAAACCGTCAGCTCCGAAAAGGCCGAGAAAATGGCCCCCCAGATGAAGCAAAAAAAGACGCATGCCTGGTTCACCGGGTTTGCACCGCGGGACAATCCTCAAGTGGTCGTCACCGTGCTCGTCGAATTCGGAGGCATGGGCGGGGCCACGGCCGCCCCGCTAGCCCAGCGGATTTTTGCTTTGTATCAAGACAAATATGATCGACAGAAAACAGCTTCGGGAAATTGATTGGATCCTCATCGGGCTCTTGCTCGTGAATTCCCTGGTCGGGGTGGCCCTCATCTACAGCTCGTCTCATTATCTTCCCGGCAACTTATTTCTGAGGCAGCTCCTCTGGGTCGTGATCAGCTTGGCCGTCCTCTTTTTGACGATTTCTATCGATTACAAAATGCTCCTGGCGTATTCTCCTTATATTCTGGGTCTTTTTGCCCTGGTCCTGTTTGGGCTTTTGGCTTTTGGACGGACGATTGCCGGCGCTAAGAGCTGGGTCCGGCTGGCTTTTATCGGGGGGCAGCCGTCTGAGCTCGCCAAAATCGCCGTGCTCCTCGTCCTGGCCCGCGTCTTTTCGGAATTCCGCCGACCCTATCTCACGACCGGCTTTGTCGCACTCAGCGCGGCGGTCGTCTTCGTCCCGTTCGGACTGGTCGCCCTCCAGCCGGACCTGGGCACGGCGGTCACGTTTCTCCCCTTGCTCTTCGCCTGCTTCCTGCTGGCCGGGCTGCGGAGAAAAACGTTGATCCTATTCCTCATTCTGACCCTGGCGGTCGGCCTGGCCAGCTGGAATTTTTTGTTGAAGGATTACCAGAAAAAGCGGCTCACCACCCTCATCAACCCCAGCCAGGACCCGCGCGGCTCGGGATATCATGTCCTTCAATCCAAGATCGCCATCGGGTCCGGGGGCCTTTTGGGCAAGGGCTATAAGAAGGGCAGCCAAAGCCAACTCAAATTCCTCCCGGCCAGGCACACCGATTTTATATTTTCGGTTTTGGGCGAGGAATTCGGCTTTGCCGGAGTCCTGCTCGTCTTTTTCAGCTATTTCTTGTTCTTGTCCAGGATCTTCAAGACCGTTCCCAAATCCCGGGACCGGCCCGGCATGTATATCGTCTTCATGGCGGCCTGCCTGATAGCCTTCCAGTTCCTGGTCAACGTGATGATGATCGTCGGGCTCTTTCCAATCGCCGGCATCCCCATCCCGCTGCTGAGCTATGGAGGTTCGTCGATCTTAACGACCTTCATCGCCGTCGGATTGGTCCTGAACGTAAAGATGAGAAGATTCGCCAATGTCTGACGGCCGGACCAAGACGTTTTTGAACAGCGTTTTTTTCGAGGTGGAAAAACCCGGTCGCTATGCCGGTGGAGAATGGAACGAGCGAAGGAAGGACCCCGGCCGAGCGGCCGCCAAGGTCGCCCTGGTTTTTCCCGACGTTTACGAAATCGGCATGTCCTATCTCGGACAAAAAATCCTCTATGGGCTCATCAATGACCGGCCCGAATTCCTGGCCGAACGCGTCTATACGCCCTGGCCGGATTTTGAGGGCGAACTGCGCCGGCGCGATGTTCCGCTTTTTTCGTTGGAGAACAAAATCCCGCTCGCGGAATTCGACATCGTGGGATTTTCTCTGCTCTATGAGCTCAATTATTCCAACGTCCTGACCATCCTGGATCTGGGGCGGATTCCCCGTCGTTTTTCCCAGAGGACTCTCGGGAACCCCTTGGTGATCGCCGGAGGTCCGGCCGCTTTCAACCCGGAGCCGATCGCGGAGTATTTCGATCTGTTCCTGCTCGGCGATGGGGAAGAGGCTTTCCTTGAGATCATCGAGAAATATATCGCTTTCAAAAAACAGGCGGCCCGGAGAGAGGATATTCTGAAAGAGCTGGCTCGGATTCCCGGCGTTTACGTCCCGTCTCTCTATACGCCTTATCTCCCGGCCGGATCCCGGCTCTTGGCCGTGCGGCCAACCGGAGACGCCCCCGCCGAGATCAAAAAAAGAGTGCTTTCCTCGTTTTCCCGTTCCTATTTTCCTGCTCAGATCATCGTCCCCAACATCCAGGCCGTCTTCGACCGCGTCGCCGTCGAGGTCGCTCGGGGCTGTCCCCAGAAATGCCGGTTCTGCCAGGCGACGAACCTGTATTCCCCGTACAGGGTCAAAGACCCTTCTCTTATCATCCCGAAGGTTTTTGAAAGCCTCCGCTCAACGGGGTATGAGGATGCTTCGTTGTTTTCGCTTTCCGTGAGCGATTATCCCTATTTGGAAGATACCGTTCGGACGTTGATGGACAGCCTTGAGAAAGACCACGTCTCATTGTCCCTGTCCTCGCTGCGGCCAAAGGGTTTGTCTGCGGATATCGTCCGGAACATCATCCGCGTGAGGAAGACCGGCTTTACCCTCGTCCCCGAGGCCGGTTCCGAACGGCTGCGCCGCGTCATCAACAAGAATCTCCAGGATGAGGACATCCAAGATGCGGCGGCCTACGCCTTCAACGAAGGCTGGAAGCTGCTGAAGCTCTATTTTATGATCGGCCTTCCCACGGAAAGGGAGGAGGATCTTCTGGGGATCGTCGATCTTGTCAAAGGACTGATCGCCAAGGGTCGGGAGATCCTTCACTCGGCGCCCAGGATCAACATGAGCCTGTCCTCGTTCATCCCCAAGCCCCACACCCCTTTTCAGTGGCTGGCCATGGACGATGAGAGAATCCTGCAGGATAAGCAACAATTCTTGAAATCCCATCTGAGAAAAATGCGGTCCGTCGAGATCAAGGAACATCCGGTCCGTCATTCGGTCCTGGAAGCCGTCTTTTCCCGGGGAGACAGACGCCTGGCAGGCGTCTTGGCAAGGGCTTGGGAAGCGGGAGCCCGGTTGGACAGCTGGAGAGACCATTTCCGGTTTCCCGTCTGGGAGGAGGCTTTTGAAAAAGAGGGCGTGGATTATCAGACATATCTTGGACAGCTCGACACACAGGCCGTTCTGCCTTGGGACCATATTCAAACGGGAATGAAGAAAAGCTTTTTGCTCAAAGAGCTGGACAAGGCCCTGAGAGAGGAGCCTACGCCGTCCTGCCTGGAGCTCAAATGCGGTCAATGCCAAGGGTGCGATTTTTGGCCGGATATCGATAAAGAATTTTCGCAGACGCTGGACGTCCGGACCCAAGAAAAGCCCTTCTTGGGCAGGACGACAGATGTCGTCTCCCGCTATCATGCCTTTTACGCAAAGACTGGGCCCGCCCGGTTCATCTCCCACAATGACCTCTTGAATATGCTTCAAAGGGCATTCCGCCGGGCCGGTGTCGTCGCTGTTTATAGGGAGGGGTTTCATCCGAAGATGCATATATCTTTCGTTCCCGCTTTGCCCTTGGGTATGGAAGGGAAGGACGAATCGTTCGAATTCAAATCGCCATCGGACATGGCCGAGCTCGATTTCCTGTCGGTCCTGAACCGGAATGTTCCTCCCGGCATCCTGTTCAAGGCGTTAAGAAAGGTCGATCCCGAGGCTCCCTCCTTGACGGACCGCATCCTGTCGCTTGTGTATTCGTTGGACATGACCGATGAAAAAATTCAAGAAGCACTTGGGGCGGCGGCCCGGGAGAAGCAGGATCTTTGGGCGGTCGCCCAGTTGCGCGTCGAAGAATATTGGAAAAACAGGAGTGATTGGGTCGAGGATATCCATCTGGATGACAAGAGCCGGAGGCTGATCATCCGGCTTCGCTTTACGCCCCAGAAGAGCGTCCGGCCCCAGGATATCGCAACCCTCATCTTCGGCCTCAAGGAGGCCGTCTCGATGATGGCCAGAGAGCACATCGTGTTTGCCGAGCCCGGGCTTCAAAATCCCGGCCGGCAGGCCCTTGAGATTGACAGGCCGTCATGAATTCTGTATAACCTAGGACAGGATCTTATTCGAAGCAGAAAAGGAATCATGATGAAAAGGAGAGAGCCATGATTGATTTCACCCTTACCGACGAACAAAAAGCGTTGCAGTCGATGGCCCGGGAATTTGCTCAAAAGGAAATGCGGCCGAATGCGGCCAAGTATGACAAAGGCGAAGAATTCCCTCAGGAGATCATGCAAAAGGCCTTCGAGGCGGGATTCATCACCTGTAACATACCTGAACAGTATGGAGGCGGGGGGCTTAGCGATTTCGAGCTCGCTTTGATCAGCGAGGAGCTCGCCGCCGGCTGCGCCGGCATGTTCACGACCATGATGGCCAGCTCCCTGGCCTTCACGCCGATCCTTCTCTTCGGGACTGACGAGCAGAAACAGAAATTCCTGACGCCTTTCTCCAAAAAGATGTCACTGGCGGCCTTCTGTCTGACCGAACGCGAGGCCGGTTCCGATGCCGGCGCCCAAAAATCCAGAGCCGTCAAGGTCGGAAACGAATATATCATCAACGGCTCGAAGTGCTTCATCACCAACGGCGGGATAGCCAGTCTTTATATCGTTTTTGCCAACACGGACCCGGACAAAGGGGCCCGAGGGATTAGCGCCTTTATCGTCCCGCGCGAGACGGCCGGGATCACCGTCGGCAAAGAAGAAGACAAAATGGGGCACAGAGCTTCCAACACCGTCGAGCTCTTCTTCGAGGACGTAAAAATTCCGGAGGCCAACCTGCTGGCCAAGGAAAAGATGGGCTTTATCATCGCTATGAAGACGCTCGACAAGACCCGGGCGTCCGTCGGTGCCGCGGGAGTCGGCGTAGCCAGGGCGGCGATGGAGTATGCCATCGAATACGCCAAGACAAGAGTCCAGTTCGGCAAGCCGATTGCCCTGTTCCAGAATACGGGATTCAAGATCGCCCAGTTTGCCATGGACATCCAGGCCGCCCGGCATATGGTTTGGCACGCGGCCTGGCTCTTGGACCGGAACCTGCCCTGCGGCAAGGAATCGGCCATGGCCAAGTGTTTCGCCTCGGATGTGGCCATGCGGGTCACCACCGAGGCGCTCCAGATCCTCGGCGGCTACGGCTACATGAAAGACTATCCGATGGAAAAGCTGATGCGGGACGCCAAGCTGCTCCAGATCTATGAAGGGACCAATGAGATTCAGCGGCTGGTGATCTCGCGCGAGGTGATCGGGCCGATCAAAGAGTAGCGGCTTATTTATTGAGGATAGCCAGGAGGTCTTCTTCGACCGATTGAACCGGAGTTTCGATGATCCGGCCCAGCTCTTTTCCATCTTTGTAGACCAGAAAGGTGGGGAGCTTTTCGATGTTCTTAGCCTGGGGAAGATATTTTCGCCGGGCCGCTTTATCACGAGGGATCCCGGTGTAGATCGTCTGGATCAAGGGATTATCCGCCATCTCCAGGACCTTGAAATAAGCGCTGACATGGCTCTGGCTGTCGGAACACCAAGTGCCGAGGTAAATCTCGATCCGGACAGGCTGCTGGACGGCCTTGAGTTGTTGGAGGCTATGGGGTTTTGTGTTGTAAGCGGCGGCCACCGCCTCCCAATCGGGAAAGCCTTTTAAAATGGCTTCTTTGGTCAGAGGTCCGAGCATTTCCGTTTGTCCAAACATGCCCAAAACCAATAGAAGCATCGCGGAGAAAAGACAACACACACTTCTTTTCATGTTAGATTGAGGAAGGAAATTCTATTCGTCGATCAATTCTGGAATGAGGCCCAAAGTATCGACGCCGGCGCCTTTGCAGATATCAATGAGTTCCACAACCTTGCTGTAGGGGACTTTCATGTCGGCTCTTAAAAAGATGGTCTTGTCGGCGCGCGTCGAATAGACCCGCCTGAGTTCGTCGCCGGCCGCCTTGAAATCGGCAAAATTTTCTTTGTTGATATCGACGGAGAAGTCTTTTTTCAGGGTGATGACGACCAGGCCCGCCGGTTGACCGCCCGAATCGGTCTGCGTCTCCGGCAGCTTGACATCGATGCCTTTCTGGACAAGCGGGGTGATGACCATAAAAATGATGAGCAGCACCAACAAGACGTCGCACAACGGAACGACATTGGGTTCGGCTCTAGTGCTCATGCTTTCCTCCTTCGAGATTCCTCTCGGGACGAGTATTGTATGATATTTATTTTCGCTCTGTCAACGAAAAAATAAAATGTAAGCACTTCCGGTTGTGGGATTTCAAGGGGTGTAGGAGCCGCCCCAAAAGCCCCCATCGCGGCGGGGGGCCCCGTCGACTTTTTGACGGGGGGAACCGACGGGACTGGTTCCCCAGGGGGCGTGGGGCGACTCCTACTCCCCTTTGAAATCGCCTATTTGGAGATCCTGGCAAACGAAGATCGGGCGCGCGTCGCCGGTTTTGCCGTCCGGCCCGGATTGCAATTTTTTTTGGACGGGGATATATTTATTTCGAGAAAGGAGGCCCAATGAAAGAGTTGAAAGTCGAAGTGGTCAAAGTCAGAGAACGCTGCGGGGCCAAGCACAAAGTGGGGGATACATTTTTCATCCGGGGCGGAGGAACGATCGAGATCCCAAAGGGTAAAAAAGTGTGCATTTATGCCCTGAACAGCTTGTTCCCCTTTTTGACGGCCAAGCAAAGGGAAGATGAGCTGCCGGATGATGACTGGGTCGCCGAAACGAAAATCCTCGGTTGCCCGGACCCCAAAGGCGTGTCCTTCAAGATCACGACGCTCTCTTAAGACGGCGGCTCCGGCCGACGGGAAATGTTGCCAGGAAATCAGGAACGTTCGTCTATCATGAGGCGCCCTTGACGGCCCCGCGTGTCCAAGACGTAAGGAGAAGGCAATGAATGTTCTGGTCATTCTCGCGCTCGCTTCCCTGGCCTTTGTCCTGGCCAGCCGGTTTTATTCGCGTTCCATCGCCAGGGTGCTCGGCGAGGACGCCAAGCATCCGACGCCGGCCGTGACATATTGCGACGGCCGCGATTATGTCCCGACGAAGACCTATGTCGTCTTTGCCCACCATTTCTCGGCCATCGCCGGCGCCGGCCCCATCCTGGGGCCGACGATGGCCCTCCTGTACGGCTTTGTCCCGGCCTGGCTTTGGATCGTCCTGGGCGGGATTTTCATCGGCGCCGTCCATGATTTCACGACGCTGTTCATCAGCATGCGCGAAGGCGGGAAATCCATGGCCGAAGTCGCCCGGAAAACTCTCGGCGCCAAAGGATTCAACCTCTTCATCGGTTTCACCATCGTCATGATTGTCCTCGTGACATCCTCGTTTTTGAGCGCGACGTCCATTTCGCTGACATCGCTCTGGCCTTTGGCCAAGATCGGAGTCAAAGAAGGGGAGACATTTTTAAAGACCGTCGTCAAGGACGGCGTGGCCATGGGCCGCATCGGCGGGATCGCCTCCATGTCCGTGATCGTCATCACCCTGTGCTCACCGTTCCTCGGCTGGCTGATCTACAAGAAAGGGATCAAGACTATCTATGCGTATCTCATCGCCTCCCTGATCTGCGTCGTCTCGGTCCTTCTTGGAATTGCCTATCCGGTCACATTATCCCCCACGGTCTGGATGGTCCTCATTTCGATCTATGTCCTCTTCGCGGCGGGGGCCCCGGTCTGGCTGATCCTGCAGCCGCGTGATTTTATCAATGTCCAGATCCTCTACGGCGGGATCGTCTTGATGATCCTGTCCCTCTTCAGCGCCGGATTCGGAGGCCTGTCCGTCTCCATCCCCAGCTTCAACCTGAAAGAAGGGGTTCAGCATCTGGGTCTTATCTGGCCCATGATGTTTTGCACGATCGCCTGCGGTGCGATTTCGGGCTTTCACGCACTGGTCGCAGGTGGGACAACGGGAAAGCAGCTGAGCTGTGAAATCGATGCCCGCCGAGTCGGGTATAATGCTATGCTCCTGGAGTCGGTGCTGGCCGTCTGCGTGATTCTGGCCATCGGCGGAGCCCTCAATTTTTCGGATTATAAGTCCATCGTCTGGCCGACCGGCCCAGGCATCAAATCCAATCCCATCCTGGGATTTTCCCTGGCGGCCGGGCAGCTGTTCAATCGCGGGCTTGGCATTCCCGTTGCCCTGGGCACAGTTTTCGGCATCCTTCTTGTCGAGGGGTTTGTCATCACGACGCTCGATGCCGCCGTGCGCTTGAACCGGTACTTGTTCGAGGAGCTCTGGGGAATCCTCTTCAAAAAGGCGCCGAGGCTTCTCAAGTATTACTGGTTCAATTCCGGGTTGTCCGTGGTCTTGATGTGGAGCCTGGCCTCCACGAACGCCTTCAACCTGCTCTGGCCGATTTTCGGAACCGCCAACCAGCTGCTGGCAGCCCTGAGCTTATTGGCCGTCTCGGGCTGGCTTCTTCTCCGCGGGAAGAAAATCGCCTTCACGCTTCTCCCCGCCGTTTTCATGATCGCGACGACCCTGGCCTCGCTGGGAATTTTGCTGCGCGAGTACATTCAAAAGAAGAGCTATGTCCTTGTCGCAGCCGACGGGCTGCTGTTCATCCTGGCCATCGGGGTCGTCGTCCTCGTCTTGAAAACGTTTTTGAAAAAAAGAATGCCCGCGCCGGGAATTACCTGACGATCAGCAATTTTTTGACGGTCTCCTGCCAGGTCAGGCGGGAGATAAATTTATAGCCGGCCTGTCCCATTTTTTCGGCAAGATTCCTGTTCTCGGCCAGGAGGTCCAGTTTCTCGGCGATCAAGCGCGGGTCGGGGGCGACGATAAAACCGGATTCTCCGTCCTTGACCAGTTCCGTCGGGCCTCCGCTGTCCGTGGCCGTGATGACAGCCTTCCTTGAAGCGAACGCTTCCGTAGTCACGAGGCCGTAATCTTCGTTGAAAGGGCAGAAAAAGACAGCCAGGCAGCGGCCGTAATGCGACATCAGGTTCTCTTCGTCGGTCGCGCCCAGCAGAAAGACCTTGGCGTCGAGAGCGAGCTCCCGGATCCTGTGGTGCAAATGTTCGCGCTCAGGTCCTTCCCCGATCACGAACGCCTTCAAGTCTTTGTTTTTGACATGCCGGAACGCCTCCACCAAGAGGTGGATCCGCTTGAGCGTCTGGAGCCTGGAGACGGTGAAGATAAAAGATTGATAAGAATCGGTCCGGTAGTCTCTCTGAGGCGGGGGAGGATACAGGATTTCGGAAGGGATATTTCCCCAGCGGCGGAGCCTCTTTTGGATGGTCCCGGATTGGACGAAGAGCTTCCTGACGTTGTGCTTGAGGAGATAGGTGTCGATGCGATGGATCAGGGATCTCCGCAGGCGTTCTTTGATTTTCCCTTTCCAGCCGAGTTGCGAAACCAGGCCTTCCCAGAGATCATAGTACTCGCGCATCCGATGGTTGAGCCAACAGACATGATGAGGATGGCGGACGGCATAGCTGGGAAAACGGAAGGAAATCACCTGGTCGACCGGCCGGCCCAGCCCGTCAATCTCCACATCCGTGAATCGGTTGGCCAGATAAGCCCGGAACTGCTGTCCGAACCGGTTCTGGGGCGTGAGGACCAGGTCGGCATCGATCCCCTGTTGACGGAAAGCCTGAACCGTGTTCCGGGCAATCGTTAAATGTCCCCCCTCGACGAACGTCACATCGGATGTGACGACCAGAACCCTTTTCTTTCTCAACTCACGTTCTTTAAGTATCTATCGCAAGGTTTCGTAAGCTTTTTTGTTGTTGTTCGTGCGAAAGATGAGGAGGGTGGTGCCTTTTCCGGGCGAGCTTCCATAACAGTAATCGATATCGATCACGGCATTCCCAAGGAGGGCCCCGATTTCCGCGCCGGCGCCGATGCGGTCGCTGATTTCCACGATCATCACTTTGTTGGTCTTGACTTTGTAGCCCAGGGAACGGAGTGCGGCCTCGGCTTTTTTATTGTTGGACGTCAGGAGCAGAAAATGTCCTTCATTCTCGCGGGCATAGGCGTTGAGAGCTCGAAGGTTAACCCCGGCGTTGGCCAGAGTCCCCAGGACCCGGCCCAGGATTCCGGGCTCATTCGGGGTCAAGACGTGGAGTTCGGATTCAATCGCCACATTATGCACTTTGCCTTCTCCTTACTTAAGACAAGCTATTATACCAAAAGCCGGATGGGAAAAACAAAAGAAATTCTCGGGCTCGCCGCATCACCCTTTTAGACAGGATCCATAAAGTATTGAGCGAGGACATGTCTCTCTTTATAGTATAATGAAAGGCAAGGACCTGAGGCTGAATGACCATGAGCGCGGTGAGAGGCCCTAAAGTCGCCATCGTCGACAATTCCATCGACCCGACGCTCTATCAGCCGGTAGAGCATTGGAGAGCCCATCTCGGCGTGGAATGGGAGGCCTTCCGCGCTCCGGAATTCCTGTTGCCCGACTTGGGCAAAGGGTATACCCACCTGATTTTGACCGGGTCCGAAGCGTCCGTCCTTGAGAGAGAAAAATGGGTGGACGAGGAGGTCGAATTCATCCGGGACGCATTCCGGAACGGCCTGTCGATCCTGGGAAGTTGCTACGGGCATCAACTCTTGGCGCTGGCCTTGGCCGGCCCGTCCCATGTCCGGAGATGTCGAGAGCCAGAAATCGGCTGGATCCCCGTCGATGTCCAAAAGAACACGCCGCTTTTGGGCCGGCCCGGCCGGGCGTATTCGTTTTCTCTCCATTTTGACGAAGTCACGAACCTGGCCGACCCGTTCGTGACTATCGCCTCCACGGCGATTTGCCCCATTCAGGCTTTCGGATATAAAGGAAAAAACATATGGGGATTGCAGATCCATCCCGAAATCGATGTGCCCGCGGCCCGGGCCCTGATGGAGGACCTCCTCCCTGTCAACCCCAAGGTTCGCCCGCTCTATGAAAAAGCGTTGGCCTCTGAGCCTCGGGATTCCGGGCTCATCGTCAGGATTGTCAAGAGGTTTCTTGCGATTTCTCCTTGACAAAATAGACGATATCGACTTATATAAATAGTGAATTCAACTTCAACATGCCCTCTGAGGTGGCATCATAAAGGAGGATCCGTGAAAAACAAAAAGATCGTCTTTTTAGTCGTGGCCCTGATGGTCATATTCTGCATGACCTCGTTCGCCGAGACAAAAAAACTGAAGAGAATCGGCGTGAATACCTTTGCCAAGGTCAGAGGAGATATCCCGACGGCGGAGGTCATGAAGTCGATCGCGGAAAGATATGCCGGTGATATCAAGTACGGGTTCGATCAAGTAGGAATGGGCGATGTCTACCTTCCCTTCATCGATCAGCTGAAAACAGCCGCCTTCACGGAGACATCCCTGGCGGTCGGCGAGAGATTTCCCTGGATGCTCTTCCGCATCGGCGGAAAAGTCAAGGTCTGGGAAGATGTCGAATGGGCCGGCCAGAAGCCCCTGGAGGTCTTTACCTTCGTCGTCCGCAAGGACAACAAGAATTATGAATTTTTCATCCCCAAGCCGTGCGGGAACATCGCTCTGTACAAAGTGACGGAGATCAAGGTCATCCCGCCCGCCGTCTGCGACTTGAAAGTCAATCCGGCAAAATGCAACATCAATGACCCCGTCACCCTGGATATGAGCGGGACGACAGGCGCCAAATCCATGGACGTCGAGATCTTTACGGTCCAAGGGACCAAGGTCGGCTCCCACAGCTTCACTCCGGGCTCTCCCAAATGGCAGACGAAATTCGACAAGCCGGGCGAATACGTCTTTAAAGCCAAGGCCTGGAACGAAGAAGGCAAGGTGTCCGAGAATCTTTGCCAGGCCAAGACATACATCAACTTCCCGCCCGTCTGCAAGCTGTGGACTTCCTGCCTGCCGTGCAAGGACTATGTCGGAAAGCCGATCACTTTTGATGCTTCAGGCTCCCAGGATGCCGACGGCCAGATCGTCAAAGCCAGCTTTGAAATCACGGACGAAGCCGGGAAGGTTCTCGACTCCTTCATGAAAAATGAAAAGCCCCTCACCTGGGAAAAGGTCTTCACCAAGGCCGGCAAATACACGATCTCGGTCGTCGTCTACGATGACATGGGAGCAGCCTCGGGCGGCGCGGATCCCTGCAAGCTCACCTTTGAAGTGACCCAGAAGACGTTTTTCTATCTAGCCGAAGCCGGCGGATTGTTAGCCAGAGGGACTTACACCGGCTATTTCTTCGGCCGGGTGGGCTTCCTTGTGAAGCTCGTGCCCAACGCATTGGATTTGATCGTTTCCGCCGGCGGCGGACTGCCCAGCCAAGGAGATCCCTGGAAATTTATTTTCATGGGGAACGCGGTCCTCAACCTGGAATTGGGGAAGGCCGCCTATGTCGGAGGGGGTCTCGGATTCAGCACCAAGGAACAAGAAACCAACCGCTTTGGCGGTATGGACCTCGTCGGACAGTTCGGTGTGAATGTCTTTAATTATTGGACGTCGGCGGGCTCCATCTTTACGGAAATCCGTGTCCCGGTTTTTAAGGCGGACCGGACGTTTGACAATCATTACAAGCTCCTGCTCGGATTCCGCTACATCTTCTAAGCCTCGAACATAGGATACAAAGGCCAGGGACCTTTCCCTGGCCTTTTTTTGGCTCTGAGCATTGCCTTCAGGCCGGAAAACGAATACAATTCTTTTCATGAAAATCGCTCTGATCGGCGCCGACGGACAGCTGGGATTTGACCTGCTGAATCTACTGCCCACAGAAAAGTGTCGCCCTCTCTTCTATCCGGATTTTGACGTCAGGGAAGCCCAGAAGACCCGCGACATCCTCCAGTCGCTGGCCCCCGATGTCGTGATCAATACGGCGGCGTTCCACAGGGTCGATGAATGCGAGGATCGTCCCGAGGAGGCCTTGATCGTGAACGCCGTCGCCGTGCGGAACCTGGCCCTCATCTGCCGGGAAAGGAATGCCGTTCTCGTTCATTTCAGCACGGATTATGTTTTTGACGGGCGAAAGAGAACGCCCTATGTGGAAGAGGATGAACCGGCCCCCTTGAACGTCTACGGGGTTTCCAAGCTGGCCGGAGAATATTTTGTCCGGTCCGTTTGCCAAAAATATTTTCTGATCCGGACCTGCGGCCTCTACGGCAGCGCCGGCTGCCGCGAAAAGGGCATGAATTTCGTGGAGCTGATGCTCCACCTCGAAAAGAGCGGGCGGCCTCTGCGGGTCGTCGATGACCAGTGGGTGACTCCGACGTCGACCGAGGAGCTCGCCGGCCGGATTCTTGAACTCCTCGGCACCGAGCGCTACGGGCTTTACCACATGACCAATGAAGGCCAATGCACATGGTACGAATTTGCCCGGGAGATTTTTTCCTTGGTCGGCCGAGCGGCGAACCTTTCTCCGATTGATTCTCAAGCCTACGGAGCCAAGGCCCGGCGACCGGCCTATTCTGTCCTGGAGAATCAACGGGCGAAAGCCTTGGGCATCACCGATTTTTCGCCCTGGCGGGAGGCCTTGAAGAATTATCTGAAGAAAAAAGGCCTTTCTTTAGTCGGCTAGCGGCCTTTTCATTTTTTCCACCAAGTCTTCCGGCAAAGGACAGACTTCGCCTTTTTTGTTGACGGCGATGTGAGTCGTATATCCGTGGGCGATGAGCGCCAGGTCGTCCTTGGTCCTGAGCTCGTAGCCGAAGACGGCTTTCTTGGGAGTCATTTCTCGAAGGGCCACCCGGATGAGAAACGGCTCGTCATACCGGAGAGCTTTCTTGTATCGGCAAAACGCTTCGACGACAACGAGGGCATGGCCGCGGGCTTCGATGTCCTTATAGGGGATTTGCTTTTTTCGGCAGTATTCCGTCCGGCCGATCTCGAACCATTCAAAATATCCCTTGTTATGGGCAACGCCCATCTGGTCGGTCTCCGAGTAGCGGACGCGTTCTTCGATTTCCAGGTAGGGAGGGGGCAAGGGACGGTAGGACTCTTTATTCGGAGAGCTTGCCGAGCTTGGAGAGTTCTTCATTGTAATACTTGCGATAAAGGATTTCCCATTCGCGGCTGCCTTCTTCGACAGACTTCTTCTGGGACTGGATCTTTTCGATGGCCCGCTTGTCCAGGAGGTCATAGAGCCGCATCTCTTCTTCGATGGAGCGGACGATATTCAGCCGAATTTCGTTGGCGTCGTCCAGAAATTCCACGCGGTCGTTGCGGGAGAGGCCCTCGAGGATCTTTTTGGAAAGGAAATTGATTTTTTCCCTGGACAGACGATTGCTCACAGCACGATATTCCTTTCTTTGGCGAGCTTCGTCTTGATCATCTTGAACAGGGTCTGATATTCGATATTCTCTTTGCGGATTTTTTCGATATGCTTGGTGAGGATTTCCCGGACCTCCTGGTCCAGCTGGTCCTCCTTTTGGAACTCTTCCGTGATGAGGCCGATCGTTTCCTCGAGGATGGCGGTTTTTTCTTCGATCAGGACTTTGCCGTCCTTTTGGAGATTGCGGATGATGAGGAAACCCAGGTGCTCGATTTGATTCTTGTTCAGCCTCATAACTCGCTTAAAATACAACAGTCCGGCAAAAAATTCAAGAACCAGAGTAAAAAAAACTCAGACCAGGACCAGGAAAGGGGAGAAACTGAGGGGGGTATCCCGTCGTTTGGCCAGTCCGACAAGCTGTCCTTCCGGGCTGAACAGGCGGAAAACGGCCTCTTTTTGCCCGGACGGCGGCGAAAATAAGACGTCCTGGGAGTCGGGCTGGACCATGTGCTCCGGAAAGACGGGGCGGCCGTTTTGAACAAGCATCAGCCCGTCTTGGGTCAGCTCGATTTTGGGAAAAGCGGGAAGGAGAGTTTCCAAGGGTCTCAGGAACTCGCGGACCCGGCCTCTCTCGGCTAAGTCTTTGATCTCTTCGAGAGCCAAACTGTCTTTCACCTGAAACTCGCCGATCTCCGTGCGAACAAGCTCAGCCAGATGGGCTCCACACCCCAGGTGCCGGCCAAGGTCATGGGCCAGCGTGCGGATATAGGTCCCCGAAGAGCACTTGACTTCAAAATCCAGATAGGGGGGAAGGTAGTCCTGGAGGAAGAAGGAATGGACTTGGACTCGGAAAGCAGGCAATTTCACGATGTTTTTTCGTCTGGCGAACGTATAGAGCGGCTTCCCCCGGTATTTTTTGGCCGAAAAAGGGGGAGCCGTCTGATCGATCTCTCCCTCAAAGGTCCTCATGGCTCGGCGGACGTCCTCATCGTGGGGATAGGCCAGGCTTTCTTCGGTCAGGGGAACGCCCGACCGGTCATACGAGTCCGTCGAGAATCCCAGTCTGATCCTGCCCTGATAGACCTTGTCCAGTTTACTGAAAAAGCGGAAAAATTTCGTCGCCTTTCCGACCGCCGCTATCAACAGCCCTGTGGCCAGCGGGTCCAGAGTGCCAAAGTGCCCGATCTTTGGCTGCGACAAGATCTTCCTGAGTCTTGCCACGACATCATGGGACGTGATGTCCTGTGGCTTGTCGACAAGGATCAGGCCGTCCATAGATCATGTCGAGGCGATGCGGGGCCCTGCCGGCGCCTTTCGCAGGAGCGTTTCGATCGTCTTGGGGATTTCTTTGATCAAACGGCGGTAAGGGCCGTAAACGGTGAATCCTGCGGCATGGGCATGACCGCCCCCGCCGAAGTGTTCGGCGATGGCCGCGGCATGGGCTTGACCTTTGGAGCGGATGCTGACCCGGAACGTCTGCTTGTCCATCTCTTTGAAAAAGAGCACAACGCTGATCCCCTTGATCGACCGGACCAGGGTCGTGATGTCTTCGGTATCGATTTCGCTGAGGTGGAGCGCCTGGAGGTCTTTTCGAAACATGGTGATGACGGCAATATCACCGGCCTTGTTCATTTCCAGCGTCGACAGGACTTGCCCTAAGAGCTTGACCTTCTCCGGAAGATTATTGTGAAACAGGGCTTCGCTGATCTGGATCGGATTGGCGCCGGCCTGGACCAGCTGATGACAGACCTCGAAGGCTTTGGCGGTCGTGTTGGAAAATTGAAAGGATCCCGTGTCCGAGACGATGGCGCAATAGAGGTGGTTGGCGATTTGCGGGGTGAGGGCCATCTCCAGCTTTCGGCAGAGGGCGAAGGCCATCTCGCCAACGGCCGAGACCTGGGGTTCGACCCAATCGATGTCCGCGTACCGGTCATTGGAGTAATGGTGGTCGATATTGATCTTGAAATAGCCGTCGAGGTTCTCCTGGCCTGAGCGCGACACGTCGGCGCATTCGAGAAGGATGACCGCATCAAACGCTTTGGGATAGATCTGGCCGATCTGGATTTTCTTGCAGTCCGGGAACATCCGGAACGGATAGGGCGTCTTATCCTTGTTGATGACGGCGGCTTCTTTGTTCAGAAGTTCTGCTGCAAACGCCAATGCCAGGCTCGTGCAGAGAGAGTCTCCGTCCGGCCTGAGGTGGGAGGTGATGGCGATCCGGCGGCTTTCCTGGATTTTTTTGGCGATCTGGTCAAGCGGTTCCGCGGCCACGTTTTTTGGCCGATTCGAGGAGTTCGTCGATCCGTTGTTCATATTCGGGCGTTGGATCCAGGGAAAAAAATAGCATCGGATTATACTTTAGTTTGACCAGGGAGGCAAGAGTTTTCCGGAGGAAGCCCGTTCTTTTTTCCAGACAGGCGATGATCGCTTCGGGAGCATCCGTACCGTAGACGCTGAGAAATACGCGAGCGGTCATCAGATCGGCCGTGACTTCCACTCTGGTCACGGTGACCAGGCTCTTGGAGATGTTCTGGATCTCCTCGATGAGAAGCCGGCTGAGGGCCTGATGAAGGAGGCTGCTCACTCGCTGTTGTCTTCGGCCGGCCGTGTTCATTTTTGCTCAGAGATCGGGTCCATCCCTAGTAGAAGAGGATGTCCGCTTTCAAGACGTCCCCGTTGACATGGTTCTCGACGTCCCTCAAAATCTTGGCCAGGATGTTCTCTACGACGGCCGGCCGGCTGTTGAGCGTGACGATGCCGAGCTTTGTCCGCTGCCAAGTGTCCTGGTAATCGAGTTCAGCCAGGGCGACATTATATTTTTGTCGGATCCGGTCTTTCAGGCTGTTCAGCTCTTTACGCTTGTCCTTCAAAGATTGAGAATAGGGAAAATGGATTTCCAGCGATAAAAGACCGATGACCATGGACCTGGGCCGGTTTATCCGGCGCTGACTTTCTCCATCAGGAAGGCTTCGATGACGTCGCCTTCCTGGATTTCCTTGAAACCGGCAAGCCCGATGCCGCATTCATAATCTTTTTTCACTTCCGCGACATTCTCTTTGAGATGCTTGAGCGAGGCGATGCGGCCGCGGTGGACGACGTCCTTGTTGCGGATGACTCTGATCTCGGCATTCCGGACGATCTTTCCATCGCTGACATAGCAGCCGGCGATGACCCCCACTTTGGGAATTCGATAGATCCTCCGGACCTGGGCCCGGCCGAGAAAGGTCTCCTTGATGACGGGTTCCAACATTCCGGCCAGGGCCTTTTTGATGTCGTCGGTCAGCTGATAGATGATCCTGTAGGCCCGGATTTCGACGTTCTCTTTTTGGGCGATTTCCTCGATTTTGGCGCCGGGCTTGACGTTATAGCCGATGATGATGGCGTTGGACGTGGAGGCCAGAAGAATGTCGGATTCGGTGATCGTTCCCGTCGCAGCGTGGATGATGTTGATCTTGACCTTTTCCGTGCTTAGAGAAGGCAGAAGTTCCATCAGGACCTCTACCGAACCCTGCACGTCGGCCTTGACGATCACGGCCAATTCTTTGATTTCTCCGTCTTCGAGCTTCTTGAACAAGTCGTCCAGCGTGACATGGACGGGCTTTTTGACTCCGGCTTTTGTGGCTGTCCGGGCCAGGCGGTAGCTGATGATCGCCCTGGCCTCCCCCTGGTTGTTCACGGCCTGGAAAAAATCGCCGGCCTGAGGGACGTCCGAAAACCCGAGGATCTCGACCGGTACCGAAGGCCCGGCGTTTTTTATCATTTTGCCGTGCTCGTCATTTAAAGCGCGGACTTTTCCAGAGCTGGTTCCCGAAACGAAGGTCTCTCCGACGGACAGCGTGCCGTTCTGGATAACGACCGTGGCCAGCGGCCCCTTTTTGGCATCCAAACGGGCTTCGAGCACGACGCCCTGGGCTTTCACCTTGGGATTGGCCTTGATCTCGATGACATCGGCCAGCAACAGGATCATCTCCAGAAGTTCCTGGATGTTCTTTTTTTCCTTGGCCGAGACCTCGACGCTAATGACATCGCCGCCCCATTCTTCTATGAGCAGGCCTTCTTTCTGGAGCTGTTGTTTGACTTTGTCCGGGTTGGCCTCAGGCTTGTCGATTTTATTGATGGCGGCGATGATGGGTACGCCCGCGGCTCGGGCGTGGTTGATCGCCTCTCGGGTCTGGGGCATGATGCCCTCATCGGCGGCCACGACCAGGATGACGATGTCCGTCACCTTGGCCCCCCGGGCGCGAAGCTGGGTGAAAGCCTCATGGCCGGGCGTATCGATAAAGGTGATGGCCCTCTTATTGTGAAAAACCCGATAGGCGCCGATATGCTGGGTGATGCCGCCGGATTCCTTATCGACGAGTTTGGATGACCGAATGGCATCCAGGAGAGTCGTTTTGCCGTGGTCGACGTGGCCCATGATCGTCACCACGGGCGGCCGGGTGACGAGTTCCGCCTTGTTGCTCTCGGCCTGCAGCCGCATTTCTTTTTCGATGGGGACGATCTCAATTCCACAGTTGAGCTCTTTGCCGATTTGGGCGGCGAGGGTTTCGTCGATCATGTCATGAACGCCGAGCCCGAATCCTTTGGCTTTCAGCTTGTCGGCGATGTCCTTAGGCCTCGACTTGAGCTTTTCGGCCAATTCCTTGAGCGTTGCCCCCTCTCTCAGAGTGACGACCGGACGCGGTTTCGGGGCGTCTTTGGCGGCTTTGGCTGCTTTTGTTGTTTTTGTTTCCGTCAATGACCGTTCCTTTATATGGATATTAGGACAATGTCATTCCTGTTTGATGCTGATTTTCCAGCCGACCAGGTTCGAAGCCAGCTTGACGTTGATTCCTTTTTTTCCGATGGCCAGAGACAACTGGTCTTTGGCGACCACGGCCTGCATCGTATTCTCCGCCTTGTTGAGGATGAAGACGTTTTCGATCCTGGCCGGGCTGAGGGCGGCCTTGGCATAGGCCTGAGGGTTCGACGACCAAACGATGATATCGATTTTTTCTCCGGCCAACTCCTTGCTGATGGACAGGATCCGGCTGCCCTTGACTCCGATGCAGGCTCCGACGGGGTCGACGTCCCTTTCCTTGGTCATGACCGCCACTTTGGCCCGTTCGCCCGGCTGCCGGACGATATCCTTGATTTCAATCGTCCCGTTGGCGACTTCCGGGATTTCGAGTTCGAGAAGCTTCTCCAGGAACTTGGGGCTGGTCCGGGATAGGATGACCTGCGGGTCCTGACCTTTATAGCCTTTTTTCACTTGGACGATGACCGCCTTGATCGCGTCGCCGAGCTTGAACTCGTCGTTAAAGAGCTTTTCCCGGTAAGGCAAGAGGACATCAGTCTTGTTGATTTCGAGAATCATCGCGTTGTTCTCGGCCCGGCGGTAGATGCCGGTCACGATTTCACCGATCCTGGGAGCAAATTCGCCATAAATTTTTTCCTGCTCGGCGTCGCGGACTTTTTGAAAGATGACCTGCTTGGCAGCCTGGGCGGCGATCCGGCCGAGCGTGTCCGAGGGAAGGTCGATCTCGACCGATTCCCCAATCGAGGCCGAAGGGAGAAGATGCCTGGCTTCTTCCAGGGAGATTTCCTGGGCCGGATGGTCGGGGCGCTCGACGACTCGCTTGACGGTATAAACCCGGAGCTCTCCTTTTTCCGGCCGAAAAAAGACATGAATTAGCTCGTTGTGGGTATAATATTTGGAAGCGGCCGCCTTCAGGGATTCTTCGATGGCGCTGACGATGACAGAGGGCTGCATGCTGCGCTCCTTGCTCATCTGCAAAATAGTATTCCAGACGTTGATCTTCATTTTATTCGGGCCTCTGTTGTAGCTTCGAGGAGAAGCCCAAGATTATAACGGAAACAGGCGGGAATATCAATGGCCGTGGAAAGCGGCCCTCCGACGTCCTTGATTTTGGCCCAATTTGTCGCTAAAATGGGGGGACCTTGAGAGAGAATAGGATGCGATTTTATCGAAAAAGAGAGAAGGAGATGGCATGTTAGAAACGACGACCTTTGAGATGATCGCCTTGTGGGTGGTGTTGGGCATCGCCCTCATTGGCCTGGGCTATGCCTTGTTCTTGAGACGCCAGGTCATGGCGCACGACAAAGGGTCGACCAAGATGATCGAAGTCTGGGAGGCCATCAAGCAAGGGGCTAACGCCTATTTGAGCAAACAGCTCAAGACCATCCTGCCTTTTATCATCGTCCTGACAGTGGCCCTGTTCTTCAGCGTCTATATCGTTCCTCCCTCGGCCGAAGCCCTGGAGCGTTTTTCGAACTTGAATCCCGATCAGGTGAAGATGGTCATCGGGTTTGGACGGGCGGCCGCGTTCATCCTGGGCGCGCTCTTCTCCTTGATGGTCGGGCAGTTTGGCATGCGGATGGCCGTCCAGGCCAATGTCCGCGTCGCGGCGGCCTCTCGGGAAAGCTTTGATAAAGCCATGAAAATTTCCTACCGAGCCGGCACGATCACGGGAATGCTGACGGATGGCCTCGGCCTTTTTGGCGGGACGATTATCTTCCTCGTTTTCCAGAAGGCCGCGCCCGACGCGCTGCTGGGTTTTGGCTTCGGCGGGACCTTGCTGGCCCTGTTCATGAGGGTGGGCGGTGGGATCTTCACCAAGGCGGCGGACGTGGGCGCCGACCTGGTCGGAAAAGTGGAGGCCTCCATCCCTGAGGACGACCCTCGGAATGCCGCCGTCATCGCCGATTTGGTCGGAGACAACGTCGGCGACTGCGCGGGGATGGCCGCCGACATCTTTGAAAGCTATGAAGTCACCATCGTTTCGGGATTGATCCTGGGCCTGGCTCTCGTTCAGCTCACGGGCCAGATCAAATGGATCATCTTTCCGCTGCTCGTCCGCGCCATCGGGGTTTTCTCTTCCATCATCGGCACCTATCAGGTCCGCGGCAAAAAAGGCCAGAAAGAGGGAAACGCCATGGCCTCGATCAACAAGGGATTTTACACCTCGGCGGCCATATGTTTTGTTTCCTTTGCCGTGCTGGCCCATTTTTATATGAACGAATGGCGGGCCTTCCTGTCCGTCGGAGTGGGAATCATCCTGGCCATCGCCATCGACGAACTGACCAAGTATTTTACGGGCACACACTACAACCCAGTGAAAGAAATCGCGAGGTCCAGCCAAACCGGGTCTGCGACCGTGATCCTCTCCGGGCTCTCAACCGGTTTTGAATCCACGGTCTGGGCCATCCTGGTCATCGCGGCGACGATCTTTTCCGCAGTCCTCATCTACTGGGGCCAGCCGGTGGCCTATGTCCTTTACGGGGTGGCCATGACGGGCATCGGCATGCTCACTCTGACCGGCAACAACGTGGCCATGGATTCGTTCGGGCCGATCTCCGACAATGCCAACGGGATTGGTGAGATAGCCGGTTTGGACAAACCGGCCCGAAAGATCATGGCCGAGCTGGACGCCGTGGGCAACACGACCAAGGCCATCACCAAAGGAGTGGCCATCGGCTCGGCCGTCATTGCCGCTGTCTCTCTGTTCGGATCGTACATGACGGATGTAACCAAGGTCCAAGCCCAGCTGAAGGTTCCCGAAGCGCTCCAGCTCTTGACGACGGGGATCAGAATTTCCACGCCGATGGTCCTGATCGGCATGCTGATCGGCGGGGCGTTGCCTTGGCTTTTTTCGTCTTTGACGATCAATGCCGTTTCCCGAGCGGCCTCTTTGATCGTGATCGAAGTCCGACGCCAGTTCAAAACCCCAGGACTTATGGAGGGCAAGGTCAAGCCGGACTACAGGCAGGCTGTCAGCATCTGCACCGGAGCTGCCCAGAAGGAACTGATCGGCCTCGCTTTGCTGGCGGTGCTGACTCCGCTCATCGTCGGCCTCGTTTTTCAGGTCGAGGCTTTGGGCGGTTTTTTGGCTGGGGCCATCCTTTCGGGCCAGTTGCTAGCGGTTTTCATGGCCAATGCCGGCGGCGCTTGGGACAATGCCAAAAAGCTGATCGAAGACGGGCTCTATGGGGGTAAAGGTTCAGCCGCTCACAAGGCGGCCGTTTGCGGTGACACGGTCGGCGATCCCCTTAAGGACACTTCCGGGCCGGCCTTGAATCCGATGATCAAGGTCATCAATCTGGTCTCTGTTTTAGCCGCTCCGATCATCATCCAGTATAAAAAAATCTCCCCGGGAGTGATCGTCTTTCTCGTCCTGGCTCTGATCGCCGTGATCATCTCCATCTGGTATTCGAAGAGGACCGGTCTCAAGGAATTCCATCAGGTCGAAGAAACCGTCAAGCAGGACAAGTAATCAAATTCGAATCTCCACCGGATGGCACAAAGTGTGCCGTATTGTCTCGGATCGTCACGGGCTGATTTGCGGGGTCCTTTACAATTCATTGAAAATAAAATAGTTGATAAAATAAATAACCTGGCTTATTTCTTGCTTAATGATAGTGCGTGAATGGCCCGATGACGGCTTCCCAAGCGCTCAAAATCGCTTTTGAGGACAGGGAAACCATCCATTTCATCCTGACCTGCTTCGCCCGGGCCGACGAACGTCCCCGCGTTTCGAGCTCCAGATGGCGATCGGGTGATGATCAAAACTCCGCCTGGAATATCGTCATTATCGAAAGGCCGCCGGCGGTTCCCGTCAAGACGCGGGATTTGATCAATGCCGCCCTTCTCGAAGTCGATGCGGCCACCGGCATGGTCCTTGGCAGAAGGTTTTTCAAAGGTGTTTACGGCGTGGAACTCCAAGGAGCCGTCAAGCAGGACCTTGAGATTCTCCTCGGAGGCTGTACGGACCCCAGGATGTGACGAGGACATGGACGAACCGGCCGATCAAATCCTGATTGGATGTGAAGTTAACGACCTGGTATCCCTCATTTCGTCCCGAGTAGGCACGCCTATCTTTCTTGCTTTTGCCGACGCACAAGACTTTCAGGGTTTGGCCGACATAGCCCTTGTGGATCTCTGATTGGATCCGTTTCTGAAGGGCTTGGACTTCGAGCAGCCGCCGTTTTTTCACCTCAAGCGGGATATCGTCCTTGATCCTCGAGGCGGTCGTGCGAGGCCGGGGCGAATAGCGGAAAGAAAAGATATTGGCGAAGCGGATCTCTTGGAGCGCCGTCAGCGTTTCTTCAAATTCTTTTTCGGTTTCGCCCGGAAAGCCGACGATGATATCGGTGCTCAGGCTGATCTCCGGCATCAGCATCCGCAGGTGACGGACTTTGTCCAGGTAATCTTGGCGCGTATATCCCCGGCTCATCCTGTTCAGGACGGTGGAAGCGCCGGACTGAAGCGGGAGGTGGAGCTGGCGGCAGACCTTCTTGGATCGTTCCATAGCTTCGACGATGTCCGGAGTGAAATTTCTTGGGTGCGAGGTGATGAAGCGAATCCACTCAATATCTTCCGTGCCGTCGATCTCCCTTAAGAGCCCGGAAAAGGATAGCCCGGTTTCGGGGTCCCGGTAGGAATTCACATTCTGGCCGAGCAGCTGGATTTCTTTGTAGCCCCGTCCCGCCAGGTCTTGGATTTCAGCCATGATATTTCGTAAAAGCCGAAATTTTTCCCGACCCCGAGTGAAGGGGACGACGCAGTAGGCGCAGAAATGGTCACATCCTTCCATGATCGTGACATAGGCGGAGACGGGGCTTTCATGGAGAATGGAGCGGGGAGGAGTTTCTTTCCAGCGGCGGGACCAGCTCGTCGAAACGACCTTTTCCCGAAGGCAGCGTGACAGGATCTCGGGCAGCTCCTGGTAATGGTCCGGTCCGCAGATGAAATCCAGGAATGGCTTTTTGGCCAGAAGCTCCGTCCGGTACAACTGGCCGATGCATCCCGCGACTCCAATGACCGCGCCGTTCGTCTTTTTCAAGGGCAGCAGGCGCCCCAGGTAGGAATAGAGTTTCTCTTCGGATT
>JAPKZH010000267.1 GCA_026393905.1 Candidatus Aminicenantota bacterium | reverse complement strand
AGCAAGGCGAGGTTTGAGGAACGCCCCCGGCCTTTTCTAGATTATCGCCAGTCTAATTCTGAAAAAGCGTCGCCGGCTGCCGGGCGAGCCGAAAAAAAGGGCGGCGTCTTGCGAAGCCGCCCTTGAGAAATATCGCTGTGGGGGTTCCTGCCGCTTAACGCCAGGTGTACTTGCCGACATCCCCGCCGAGATTCTGGATGGAATCGACAAGCAGCTGGGCGACGTATCGGGCGTTGTGGATGAAGCCGTGGGGTTCTTTTTTGCTCAACTGGAAGTTGAAGGTCGTCCTCAGCAGCTTGGCGTCCATGGGGAAACCGTTGGTAGAAACCGCTTCTTCAGGATCCAGGATTCCGTTTCCGTTGAGGTCCTTGAACCAATAGGGATAGGCTGTGGGGCTATAGAGGATCATTGCTCCCAGATTGTTCGAGGAGTATTCCTGCATCTGCGCGAAGAGAGAGTTTTCCAGACCCGCAATCTCATCCTTAAGCGATTCCTTGGTGTTTCCATCGGCGTCGTAGTCAGGGATGTTGGCCGGCCGGATCTTTTCGAAATCGAACTTCTCCGGATCGGCTCCCTTGGCAGGTTGAGAGATGTCATTGCCGTGGCAGAGAACGCAGTTTTCCTTCAGCGGCTCTGCGACGTTATGGGCGCGCATCGTCCAATTGTGTTCTTCATGGACGACCGCGGAGCTCATATGGCACTGGACGCATGTGTTGAACCGGCCGCCATGATTGGCGAAAGGCTGGCGGCCCGAGTAGACCTTGCCTGAAAACTCATAGCCGACCTTGACCTCGGCTCCCAGAAAAACAGCGGCAGCAGCGAAATAATGGACGTTCTTGAAACTGAAAGGTCCCCCAGGCTTGGCGGCGATGGTTGCGTCCATCGAGGCCTTGGACTCGCGTCCCTGGTGACAGTTCATGCACAGGTTGCTGGCATCGTTCAAGTTAGCCGTCAATCCTGAGGGAAACGTCACGACAGGAGATGGCCTCAAAGCCGGCGGAGATGTGTGGCAGGTCGTGCAGAGCATGCCGTTAGAGATCGGCTCGGCCTGGGTTTTTCCATTTTCCAGATAATAGGCCAAGCCCGTGGCGGAGTGGCACCTGGAGCAGCTGGCCGGGACTTGGCCTTCAACATCCCAATGCCTCCAGGGCTCGCCCGAACCGTTGAAATGGCCCTCGTCGCCTCTGCTCATTTCGGTCAAGTCTGTGGGAACGGCAAGTTTTGCGTTTAGGTCCTCGATCGAGTCATAGAGAAGCTCGATGATGTATTTCCCGTTGTGGGCGAAGCAGTTGGGATCTTTTTTGGCGACCTGATAGTTATAAGCAGCTTTCAGAAGCCGCGCGGTGAAGGCGTTATAGCTGTTCGTGGACACCGCTTCATCGGGATCGGCCGCGCCGTTCCCGTTGGTATCGATGAACCAGTATGGATTTGCATTCGGATCATAGGCGATCGGCGTGCCGACGACGGTCCTGGCGTATCTCTGGACGGCGTCGAGCTCCTTGGGCATAATGTCCTGGATCTCGTAGTACATGCCTTCGCTGATGTCCCCGTCGCCGTCATAATCGACCTGGGAGCCCACGTAGCGGATATCTTTGGGGTCCTTGACGCCGACATGGCATGTGTTGCAGGCCTTGAGATTGACTTCGAGGGAATGCGGGTTGTGGCACGTATTACAGGCATTGTACCCGGTGATATGGGCGAAACGGCCATCGTACGTGCGGCCCGCATACTCATAGCCGCCCTTGACAAAGGTGCCAAACTGGGACGCCGCCGCGGCAAAGTAGTGGATGTTCTGGAAGCTGAGCTTCGTGCTGGGTGTGTCATCGTCCGGTACGCCCGCGCTTGTGATCTTCGCGTCGACAGTGGGCTTCGACGCCCGGCCCTGGTGGCATTCCATACAGAGTCCTTCCGGTCCGAGATTATTGATCGTCACGCCCGAGGGGAAGACAACCGATGGATTCTTCCGGAGAATGCCCCTCTCTTTGTCGATATGGCAGACGTCGCATTCGACCGTTGTCCCAAGCGCAGCGGCCTTATCGACAACGCCGGGAGTGGACCCGTCCACGCCGAGATAATCCTTGTAGCCATGCGTGCTGTGGCATTTAGCGCAGGACGCGGGAATTTGGCCATCGACGTCCCAGTGCCTGAACGGTTCGCCGGTCTTGTCCGCGTGCCCGGATGTTTTCCAGAGCTGTTCCGCTCTCATTCTCTTGGAGACGCTGACGGCCAGGCCGTTGGAGCTGGGGAAGGCCAGGAACAGGCCGACCGCGGCAACGACCATGGCAGCGGCGATTATATAAGGTTTCTTTAACATTTGATCCTCCTTTTCAATCATTCCCAGCGGTAGCCGAACGAGAATTCCAGGATGTTGGCTTTATAGTCGTTGAACCCGGAATCCTTTTCTTTGAAATTGACATAGCGGTAGCCAATCTGGGTGATGTATCCGCCTGGAAATGTATATTCAAGATATCCTTTCAGCATGGTGCGATCGATCGGCCAATAGCCCGAATTCGTGTAGCTGTTGACATACGCCCCGACTTTCCAGCCCTTGTCCAGGACATAGGAGAACGAAGCGTCGAGCAAAGTGGATTTTCCTTGGTAATGGATCGGCCAGAGGAAGGTGCCGGCCGGGCCGGACCAGTAAGGATCAAAGCCGACCCGCCGGTCCGTATCGCTCTTGAAATCGATATGGGAATAGCCGGCTGAGGCGTTGATTTTCGCGGCGTTGTAGCCGAGGCGCAAGTTGAACTGGTTGTTCGAGGCCTTCCAGACGTCGCCGTAGCCATTTTCTCCATAGACGATGCGGAAGTCGGCGCCGCCCGGGATATCGTTCTTGGTCTTGGTCATGAGATAACCGGCCGAAGCACTGAAGCCTTTCCGTTGATATCTGGCCGTAGCCCGGAGCCGGTCGAACAAGGTGGGCGATATGAGCGTGAAGGGGTCGTCATAATTTCCGTGTTGGTAGTCCAGGGTCAGCTTGACGTTTTTGAAATCCCACTTCACGTTGCCGAACAAGCTGTTCCGGACGGTCTTCTCGGCGAAGGTCGCGGGCTGGAAATAGGCGTCCGGAGGCGCTAATTCCTCATCACCGTCCTCCCCTTCCTCGCTGCCGGGGTTTTTGAGCGTCCGCTTTTCGTGGCGATAGCCCGCCGTCAGGGTGAGCCGGGGCGAGAATTGGTATTGGAGGCCGGCTTCGATGCCCAGCGTGCCGAACCCGAAATCGGCGACTTCCCGGACGCCGTTAATCGTCAGGCTTCCGGTCTGATCGAAGTTGTTATAGCGCACGGCACCGATGACGGCCAATTTATCGAAAAGAAGATAGGTCAGGTCCAGGTCGTAGAGCTGGATCTCGCGTTTGAACTTGCCGGTCCCGCTCAGGTCGGTCGTGAAGCTTCGGTCGAGGTAATCGATCCCGCCTGCCTGCTCGGAGTAGGTCAGGTTGGTATCCTGCTTGCTGAGCAGGGCGGAGCCTTTGACGATGAGGTTATCTAAGGGCCGGGCGTTGATGCGGAAAATATGAAAGTTGGACTTGAAGTCGTAGGGCTGGTTCAGGCGGAAGTAATCGAGGGATGCCGGATAGGCGGCCCCAGGTCCGCCGTCCGCGTAGCCGGGGAGGAAGAGGCTGTTCGAGTTTTTGTAATCCTGGATCCGTTCCTCGAAGACCAGGGAATAGCGGTTGATATGCAGGTCGAAGCCGAAGGCCACTTCGGTCAGCTTCTCCGATAGGGGCTTGTCGGTCTCGATCTCGAGCCGGTTGATGTCGAATGTCGTGACACTGCTTCCGGATTTCGTATAGCGGTCGAAATTCAAAAAGACGTTGATATTTTTGGTCAAGGTCAGGCTGAACATCCCGCTGTCGGAAATCCGGCTGAAATCGAAACTGTTGGTATCGAAGAAACCGCGGGGCCCGACCTGGTCTCCGTAAAAATAATCGGATTTCCTTCGGTTGAACTGGAATTTATAGGCTCCGTATTTCTGGATGGACAGGCTGAACGTTTCGAACGGATCGCCGCCGAAGTTATAGACGTTCACGTCGATCCGGTCGAACAGCTTTTTAAGGTCGTTCGTGGCCAGGTAGGTCAGGTTGAAATTGAAGAGCCGGACGCCCTTTTCCAGGTTGATATGCTCCCTGTATTTGTCGGTAGCGCCGCTGGTGTCGACCGCGCGGTAGCCGAACGTGAAATTGCCGTAAAAGTTTTTTTCCTGGTCCTGGGCTTGAAGCGCCAGGGCCTGGGAGAAGACGAGAGCCGCAAGCAGGGCCGAGACGAGGATGGATGGTCTTTTCATCTCGATTCTCCTTTACTTGAGGAAGATCTTACTGAGGTTCGAGCCATGGATCGTGGAATGGCAGGACGTGCAGTTGGTGGTCTTCTCGCTGAAATTCTTATGCCACTGGGGCGCGAAGGTGTGGCAGTTGAAGCACAGGTCGGCCGCGCTCTGGTAAGTCAGCATATGGCGGTTGGGAGAGCCGTGGGAGTCATGGCAGATGGTGCAGCCTTCGACACGAGAGGACCCATGCTCGTACAGGAAAGGCCCGCCCTTGCCGGTATGGCACTTCAGGCAGGCCTCCTGTTTGAACCCGCCGAGCCGCTCTCTTGTCTGAGGCTCATGGGGATTATGGCAGGTCGTACAGCCGAGGATTCCCTCCTGAAGCCTGTGCAGTTCGTTCAGGTTGAACTTGGCGAAGACGTCTTCATGGCAGGCGTAGCAGGATTTTGTCGGGCCGGCCTTCAACAGGTTCGGGTTCGTTTTGGCCGCGTGTACGGAATGGCAGGTCGTGCAATCCAAAGCGGCCTTTCCATGGGGACCGGACATGAACCTGGAGCTGCTTTCGGCATGGCACTTCAGGCAGGTTTTGGATTTCTGGGCGGAAGGATCGGCCGGCTTGAAGGCGAAGATATTGGCCCCGCCGCCTTCCTGGATATGTTTCTCGGCCCCGGTGTGGCACGAGGTGCAGCTGGCTGCTCCGATCGCCGCGTGGGGCTTTTGGGCAAAGCCCTTGACAGCGTCCTCATGGCACTGGCCGCAGGTCTCGGCGTCCTTCGCCGTCTGCTGGACGGGCCTGGCGGCCGTCAGGAATCCGGCGGCAAGGACAGCCAACACGAAGAGCCCGAGCGCCTTGACGGACAAGGCGATCAGCACTTTTTGTCTTTTCGCTGGCAACTTAGACCTCCTTTGATATCGCTGGGCATTTATGGGATATTCGAATTTCGGCGTTAAGGCTGGGATCCCTTTTCGTCCGAAGAGAACCCGGGCTTCCCGTACAAAAAAGATCTTCATCGGTCCTTGTCCTCTCCGGTGAAGCTCAAGGCTTTTTGGGCGACCGCTTTGATATTTTCGGAAATAAACGGCTTTTCCAGGATCAAAAACGTCTTGAAATCGCCCAGCGTTTGTTCCGCTTGCTCCTTGGCCAACGCCGTGAGTACGATGATCTTGGCACTTTCCTGGCCAGCCAGCAGTTTTCCATAGAAAGCCGTCGCTTGGTCTCCGCAAATCTCCAAATCCGCAAATATCAAGCCGTAGGATTTTGAATGCGAAAGCCGCAGGGCCTCATCCGTCGTGGCGGCGGTATCGACTTCGTACCCCTCTTGGGAAAGGATCTGCTTCAAAGACCACCGGATGAGCTTTTCGTCGTCCAAAACTAAAATTCTAGGCATCTAAAATTTTCCTGGCTGCGGTAATAAGCAGGTTTCATGCCAATCTTTCCGATAATTCCTATATATTTAATATATTGAAAATAAATAAATTATCTTATTAGCGATAAATGGGAATGGAACTTTTTCAGAAAGAAGTGGGTGAAATGACCAGGCGGTGGGTGAAATGACCCACTAATCCAAACGCAATAATTATCGTTTCATCGCCAGGAGCGGAGCGACCTGGCGATCTGCCTAACGCGTCATTGCGAGCCTCTTGGCGTGGCAATCCGACGCAGTCGTTGCGAGACAGCGAAGCTGTCGTGGCAATCTCCTCTTATGTCTCTCGCGACAAAAGCGGAGATTCCTCGCTCCGCTCGGAATGACCCTTTCGCGTTAGATTGCCACCCCCTTTCAGGACTCGCATGGTTCATGTTGCGGGTCCTCCATCCTCCTGTAATATCTCTTTTCTTGGAGAATCCGCAGCGCTTACAAATAATCAATGGAATAACTATTATTGCGCTAACAACAGTAGAAAGGAGCTCTCAATATAAGCTAAGCTGCATTAAAAATCGTCGGGTGTGGCGCTGCCTGCAGAGCCGGAACTCTCTCCTTCGTCCTCGCCTTTTTCTTTCGCCCGCTCGGCTTCTTCGGTAGCCTGCTCGATCTCTTGGTCGAAGTCATCGCCCAGGTCTTCGCCCATTTCTTTTCCCATTTTTTTCATCCACCGGGCGACGCTCTTGGGATCGTTCTCTTCAAGACCGCCGAGCTTTGAGGGGTCGGCCATGTTTTCGAGCCGGCTTTCCTCCGAGCGGAAGATCGCTACGCGCGAGACAAGCTTCTCCATATTTTGGCTGCCGCAGTGCCGGCATTTCGGATCGAGCTTGACGTTGACCGAGAGCGTGAGAAACGCGGATTTTTTCCGGCAGTCCTTGCAGCGATATTCGTATATAGGCATCGTCTATTATTCGGGGTCAAACCTACTCGTTACGCAAGATTCTCTCGGGGAAGATGCGTAACGAGTAGGTTTGACCCCATTTATAATCAAATCAAGATGTCGGTTTGCCAGCCGAGCTTGATTAGCTCGATCTTGGCGGGATCGCTGTTGCCGAGCTTGTGGTTGGTATCTGCCAGGGCGATATGGTGGGCCGATGTCTCGAACGGGCGGTCCTCGCCGAAATGTTTCAGCCTCTGAGCTTTCAAGATCTGGAGTCCGGTGGTATCCACAGCCACGACATCCTGTCCGGCAACGAGCCCTTTATAGGGCCAGAGATATTGTTCGTTAAAGCCGCGCGGTCCGATATTATGGAAAAGCGGCGTGAGCATGACCAGGATGTTCAGCTTGGTCCGGTCTTTGACCGGAGGCAGGTACCAGATGGAGGCTAGGTCGGCGCAGGCGTCGCCATGATAATCGGGGCGGTTAGGGACAAACTGGATATAGTTCTTGATACAACCTCCCATGCCGGACCAATAATGGGCGCGGGCAGGGCGGGCGTTAATAAGCGCCGTAGCCTGCTGGAAGATCGGGTTGTTCAGCACGCCGCTGTCGGCGATGCCGATCTTGTCTTCGGGGACGCCGGCGTCCATGAGCCTCCGCTTGATCGCCTGCTCGACTTCTGCGCCCGTGGGGAGAGATCGCCAGGAGTTGGTCTTTATCCCGACGATATCCGTGGGCTTGACGATCTTTTTCCAGGCGGCGACAGGGTCTTTCTCGCCGAACAATGCCTTCACGGCGTCATCCAGCATCTTCTGGATGACTTCGGCGTTGAACTTTTTATCGTCCGCCACCGCATTCTGATCCCGGACAAGAACGACACGGGACTTCTCCGGGGATGCGGCCGATTCCCATTTGCCCCCGGGGATCGGTGAAAAAGGCACGTTCGTGATCGACTCTTCTTTCGGCGTCGGCACCGCCCGCGCCGCACAGCTCAGCGCTCCCGCCAGAGGGGCTACTGCGGCGGCCCGCAAAAAATCCCTGCGGGTGATGACTTTCTTCTTCATTGACGTGTCCTCCTCATGACTCGTTAAATAACTTCCTGCGCTTCTTTTAGCGCAGCCATCCCCTTCACGGAACCCATGAGATTGCTTTGTCGCAAGGCTCCTCGCAAAGACGATTTATAATATTATATTTTTATCTTTTTCTCGACCTCCGCCAGCAGGCCTTTGCCCGCCGCCGCCGTCGAAGCGCTAAAGACGACCGTTAAGTATCTGTCCTTGACGCGGGCCGCCGTCCACTTCTTGTCCTCGGTCTGGACAAGGCCGGGCTCGGCCGCGTCGGGCATATAGGTTTTCGTAAAGCTGGCATAGGCTTGAGAAGCCTTCTTCGGATCCGCATAGCCGACGACCAGCAGATAGCTCCGTTCTCCTTTTTCGCCCATTCTGGCCAGGATGGCTTCCGTCGTCTGGTCGAGCTTCAGAATGTTTCCCTCGCTGACATAGAAGTGATAGTTGAGGATGATGTGGTTATGAAAATAATGGACGTTTTTTTCTGAGGCCATCCCGGTTGGGAGGAAATTGAGCAAGGCCGGCTTCGCCCCATTTTTTTCGATCGCCGCCGCGATGTGTTTGCCCAGGGCCGTCAAGGCTTGTTTCGCCTCGGGCGTTTCGGCCTCGGCCGTGAGCGAAATGAAATAACGGTCTCTCCAAAAGGATAAAAGGCCGCTCTTGTAGGTGCTGCCCTGGCCGATCCCCCAATCGTCGCCTTCCAGGTCCTGGGTAAAAACGCCGAAGGCGTCTCGGGATGATCCCATATCGAAGAAATCCACGATGATGTCGGGCTGGCCCGCTTTTTTCAAGCGGCGGACGAACAGCCGTTGGAAATTGTAAGCCCGGTAAATTTCGCCGCCGCCGTCGATATAATCAAAGATTGTCTGAGGATCGAACCACTGGTCCTCGCCGGCCGTCGTCCAGCCAAGGATGTCTTTAGGCAGATAGGTTGGCAAATCACGTTTTTCCATGGTTTTGTTTTGGCCCATAACGGCAGCCCCTCCCACAACCAAAAAAATGAGGAACCAGATTAAGCCACTGTCTCGCACAAAAATGATTTTACCAAAGCTCATGCGATTTTTGAAGATAAAAAAAATTTGGCCAATTTCCTCGTTCTTGACATCGACCCACGCCGAGAATATCATTTTTCCGCGACGGGCGGTATCGATTCCGAGCACAATGGAAGGGAAAGCCGTGCAGCGCGAAACTGGATAAATCGCGGGCCGAGAAAATTGCTTCCTGTCCTTGGCCTTTTTTTGGAGGGTAAAAGGCAATGCGCAAACTATTTTTTGGTCGGATGACTTTGTTGTGTTTTGTCATCATAAGTGCGTTTTTTTTCATTGTTCCAGCGGTGCTGAATGTCGGAAGAGTAGGCTACTCCAGCAGTGGATTTCCCTTTACGTATTATGAATTTAGCAGCGCACCGCCTCCCATGTATGGAAGTAAATCTGACGTTGTGCCGCTCATCGGAGACGTGCTCATCTATTATGCACTTTCCATCGTTGTCGCTTACACGATCAGACGATTAAAAAAGTAGTCGAAACCACTCGCCGCTTGATCGTTTCCTCCGTTGGTCTCGGCCCTTTATCGGCGATACAGCCTCTGGATTTTCAGGCCGGCGCCGACGTATTTTCGCAAGAATTTCACGGCCTCATCCGAGCGGCGGAACGCGGGAATTCCGGCCTGCTCGAGATGGGCGGCCATGGGATCATAATCCGCGCCGGCGTCGACGTTGACCACGAACGGCTTCTCCGTCATCCGGAAGAGCTCGATCAGGCGCGAGGACGTGCTTTCGGGATTGTAAATGCTCTCAACATAACCGTCCCCCGGCGGGAGCGTCTGCATGGCCATCGTCATCGGCACGGGCGATATGACGGCACAATCCACGTTGGGATCTTCCAGCATCGCCCTGGCGGACTCGACAAAAACCTCGTCGTCGGCCATCGGCGTGATATCGAGTGGATTCTTGATGTCCTGGAGCCGGTCGATGCCGAGCGGTCCCAGGATCCTCGAGAGCCGCTCTTTGGTGGCATCCGTAAAAAAAGCCAGCTCCAACCTTTCCCGGTTCTTGATGCTGTCCGCCATGATGACGCTTTCAAAGCCGGCGTTGCTGATCAGGCCGATGCGATTCCCGGAGAAGTTTTTTCCGGCCAGGCCCATCAAGCCCTTGATAAAGCTTTCGAACTCGAAAAGGCTGTCGGCCACGATGACGCCGGCCTGCTCGAGCACCGCCCGGCAGACACTGTAATCGCCGGCTACGGAGGCGGTATGGCTCGAGGTGGCCAGCCGTCCTTCCGGCGTCCGACCGCTTTTATAGACGACGATCGACCGGCCCTTTTTGCGGAGGATTCCCGAAGCCGCCTCGGCGAGCGCATACCCATCGCCCGGCTTAAAACCTTCGACATAAACCGCAAACACTTTGGCCTCGTCCTCGAGATAGCGAAGATAATCGGAAACGCGCAGGTCGATCTGATTGCCGAGAGAGATCGCGTAGAGGGGCTCAAACCGCTGAAGCTTGCTGATCCGCGAGACCATAAACGCGCCGCTCTGGCTGATGTAGACCAGGTTCGACGGCGGGTTTTTGGGCCATTTCAATTTATATTCGGGGATGAATGTCGTATCGTACCGTCCCGGCTTAGAATAGATGCCGAGACAATTGCCTCCGTTGACGGCGGGCGTGAGCTTGCCTTTCTTGCGGCTTTCCGCGATGAGGTCGACGATTTTCTCCTCCAAGCCTTGGCTGCCCGTCTTCTCGCCAAGGCCGCCGGCGATGATGATCACCGAGCGGGCCTTGCCATGTTTGATCAGGTCGGCCATGACGTCATAGCTCTGCTCGGCGGCCAAGGTCAGGACAAAAAGGTCTACGGTCACGGGCAGCTCGGCTGCGCCCGGAACGCAACGGCAGCCCTCGATCTCGGAGACTCCCGGCTTGACGACATAGACCTTTTCGCGGGGGAAACCCTGCCTCAGGATATTATTCAATATGATATGGCCGAGGTTCATCCGCTCGGAAACTCCGATCACGGCGATGGATCTCGGCTTGAGAAGATGACCGATTGCGGCGATTGGCCGGTCCTTGATGGAAACATGGAAGCGTGAAAAGCGGCACAGGCCGTCGAGAGGGATGAGTTTTCCCGCACGGATCACAAACGGATTCACCTCGGCCTCTTCGATGACGAAGCGATTGGCCCGCTTGAATGGAGAATAGTGTGCCGCCAGCTCAAGAAAACGAAAATAGGTGTCCCGCAGCTCCGGCAGGGCTAAGGCGGGCGCTTTCCCGCGGAAGGGCTTGACAAGCTTGTCGTAGACGGCAAGCGGCTCGAGGTGGGGCAGGATGTCTTTTTTCTGAAAAAGGTGAGCGGAGCCGATCGATGCCGCCTTTCCCTCTTGGATCCTTTCGCTCAGGTATTCCACTTCCGCGCCGCCGGCGCCCATGGTGATGATGGGGCCGAACTCCCTGGAATTGCGGATGCCCATGAGCAGTTCGGTGCCGAAGCCAAATTTCTCGTATTGGACTTTTTCCAAGACGAGAATGCCGCGGATGTCCTCAACAATGGCCGGCTGCGAGAGGGAGCGGACGGATCCTCTCTTTTCAAACTTGCCAGCCCAATCCCGGAATTTTCCGGGAACGTCCGCCAACATCTTTTTGCAGCCGGCATTGACGGCGGCCGGGCTGTTTTTGACGAACATCACTCCGTCGACATCGGTTTTATGGAGGATACGGGGAGAGACGACCTTGAGGACGAGCTCGGGACTTTTCAAGTCGGCCAGGTCCGCCCTGTCGATCTTTTTCCCTTTTGCCACGAAAATGAATTTAGGCGTGCGGAGATCGGCCTGTCTTAACATCCGGTAGACTTCATGCTCGAGTAAAAAATTGCGCCCGTCTTTCTCGGCTCTCTCGAAGATCCTGTCGATATTCTTAAAATTGATCGTCATAGTGGAATCCTTATGGCCATTGCCAGGCGTTTTTCGCCGTGGCAATCCGACGCAGTCATCTTCCGCGCGGCAAGAGGAGATTCCTCGCTTTGCTCGGAATGACCATGCGCGTCGGATTGCTCCTTCACGATGCTCCCCGCAATGATGTCTAAAATCCGGCGGCCCGGCGGCCCAACTCGAAGGCCTTCAGGTTAGCCTCGAGAATGAGCTCGCCCCGCGGCGCAAAAAGTACGCGGATATATTCGAGCAGGTTCTCCTCCCGGAGGATTAAATGTCTCGAAGCCGCGCCCAGCATCACCGTGTTTTGGGTTCGGCTCGAGCCCGCGTCCTTGGCCAGCTTTTCGGAGTCGACGATGATGCTCCCTCTTATACTCTGGAGTCTTGCCAGGAGGCCTTCCCTGTCCGGATAATCAGGAATGTTGATAAAGGGCGTGCTGCTCGTGACAACGACGCCTTCGGGACGGAGATAATCCAGATAGCGCAGCGCTTCAAGAGGTTCCACGCTCAGGATCATGTCCGCTTCGCCGCGCGGGATCAGGTCGCTCCATATCCGATCCTTCGACAGCCGCAGGTGCGATTGGACGGCTCCTCCCCTCTGGGCCATGCCGTGGACTTCGGCCTGCTTGATGAAGAGCCCTTCTCTGAGGGCGGCGTTGTCGATCACGGTGGCGATGGACAAGATGCCTTGTCCGCCCACCCCCGCTAAAATGATGTCCTGTTTTCTCTGCGGCTTCATCGCCTCACCTCTTCCTCTTCTTGCGGGCTTCTTCAAGGCATTCCCGAACCGCGACGATCACCGAGATTCCCGGGTGGGCGATCTCTTCCTTGATGACCTGGGCGTTTTTCTCCAAGTACTTTGGCAAGGGCTCGATCACCCGGATGTGCTCTTTGGGGACTCCCACCCCCTCGATAATCTTCAGAAGCCTTTCTCCCGAGGCGAAGCTCGGTTGGCCTCCCGTCATCGCCACCGTGCAGTTGTCCAGAATAATGAGGACCATATTCGTGTTGAAGGCCGCGGCGCCGAGGAGCGCCGTAATGCCGGAATGCCCAAACGTCGAATCTCCGATGACGGCGATCGAAGGATGGATGCCGGCCTCTGCCCCACCCCTGGCCATGCCGACGCTGGCGCCCATGCAGACGCAGGTGTTGACCGCGTTGTAGGGCGGATAATAGCCGAGCGTGTAGCAGCCGATGTCGCTGAAGACGTTGGACCGCTCATGCCCTTCCAGGGCTTTCTTCAGGGCATTGAAAGTATCGGCGTGGGGGCAGCCCTGGCAGAGCTGCGGCGGCCGCCCGGCCGGCTTGAAGTCGCCGAGCTGCCGCTGCGGGAGCGGCTTGAGGTCCACAGCCGTGCGGACGACCTCGGGAGAAAGCTCACCGGAAAGAGGGAGATGCCCGCTCAGCTTGCCGACCAGGTTTTTCCCCGCGATGCCGAAGAGTCCCTTGAGACTTCTCTCTATCAACGGATAGCCCTCTTCAGCCACTAGGATGGTCTCGACGCTACCGACCAGCGTCTTCACCAAGTCCTCGGGAATGGGATAGGTCGAAATCTTTAAGATCGAAGGCTTCTCCTTAGCGCCATGGAGATTTTCCAACACGTAGTTATAGGCGATGCCTGAGGCGATGATCCCAAGCCGCGTGTTTTTTGGATTGAGCTCCAGACGGTTGAACGTCGAGGCGTTCGAGAACTGGATCAGCTCGGCCTGCAGGTCAAGGATCCTCCGGAACCGGGTCCGGGCATTCGCCGGGAGGAGAGTCCAGCACTGGCGGGCGCCAAAATGGAGGTCGTTGGGCCGGCGCGGCTCGCCAGGCGACACGCTGGACCGGCTGTGGGAAAGCCGCGTCACCAGCCTGATCATGACCGGGATATTCATGTCTTCCGAAAGATCGAAGGCCTGGCGAGTCATGTCGTAGGCTTCCTGATGGTCGGAGGGCTCGAAGCAGAAGATTTGGGCGAACTGGGCGAAAAAGCGGCTGTCCTGCTCGTTCTGCGAGCTGTGCATGCTGGGATCGTCGGCCACGGCCACGACGAAGCCGCCGTTGGCCCCGGTCAGAGACGAGCTCATAAACGGGTCGGCCGCGACGTTCAGGCCGACATGCTTCATCGAGACCAGCGCCCGTCTTCCGGCAAAAGAAACGCCGAGGGCTTCTTCGTAGGCCACTTTTTCATTCACGGACCAAGAGGCGATGAAACCATGGCTTTCCTGAGAAACTTTGACCAGGTATTCCATGATCTCCGAAGCGGGCGTTCCTGGATAGGAATAAGCCGCCGTCAGTCCCGCATGAATCGCGCCGAGGGCGACGGCCTCATCGCCGAGCAATATTTCTTTATTCATCCAACGACTCCGTCAGTCTTATAGTCCCAAAGGCCACCCTATTTTCTAACCTCGCCCAAAAAGAGTCAAGTTAAAGGGTTCTCTTCCATTCTGTGTGGGTAGAAAAGGGAAACGATCCGGAGACGGCCGAAGCGACCATGGAGGGTTTAGCCTTCCCGGGCCCTCCTTCGAGGGCAGCCGCCTCGGAAGTAGCCGGCCGGCGAAGTTGTCTGAGCTTCCCGGCGAACATCCGTAAAATCGAGGCCGGGAAGCGAGTTCTTCGCCGCCGAGAAGGAGGGCTCGGGAACGGCGTGAAAAACCCGGATGGGGAGCGTGGCCGTTTCCGGATCGTTTCCCACACAATTTTCCCCGTACGAAATGGAAGAGAACCAGTTAAAGGGACACACTCGAGCAATTTATCGTGACAAGCCGCGGGGAACCGCTCGGAAAATTACCTAAAGTCCCCTATTCCAATTAATTCTATAAAACCTATAAAATTATGTTGAAATATTTTTCCGCCTGGGATAAGATGGGCGTGTCCGCTTAGGATTTTGAGCATTTCTTAAGGAGTCTTGCATGATAAAGCTATCGACAAAAGGGAGATACGGCACCCGACTCATGCTCAATCTCGCCCGCCATTATAAAAATGACCAGCAGGCCGTGATCCTCAAAAGCGTCGCGGAAGATGAGGCGATTTCGATCCGCTATCTTGAGCAGATCGTCATCCCCCTCAAAATCAACCACCTCGTCAAAAGCATCCGGGGCGCGGGCGGCGGCTACATGCTCGCCCGGAAGCCCTCCGAGATCAGGGTCTGTGACATCCTCCAGGCCCTGGAAGGATCCTGCAGCCTCGTCGAGTGCGTCGAGGACGAAACCTTCTGCGACAAGATCAAGACATGCGGGACCTATGAGATCTGGAAGGCGGCCACGGAGCTACTCAAGAACTATTTCGACCGCATCACCCTCCAAGACATCCTGGAAATATCGGATAAAAAGCTCGCCGCGGCCAAAAAGAAAAGCAAGGCGAAATAATCCGAGCTCCGTTTTTTTCCGACGATGATCACTTAATCCCCACATCCCTTCGCAGGCGATGAGACATCCCAAAAACTGGAACCTGCGGAGCAAGGTCCTCCTCCACATCATCGTCTTCGGGGCGTCCGCGGCCATCATTCTGACGTTTATCTATATCCGGACGGAAAAATGGCTTATCCAAGCCACCAGCCGGCAGAAAATTCAAATCGTCAGCTCGCTGGTCAATGCCAGTCTTTTTCGAGCCATGAAAGCCGGCCACGAGCAGGAAGTCCAGTCCATCATGCAGGAGATCGCTTCTTCGGCGGCCATCCAGACCATTCGCATATTATCCCCGCAGGGCAAGGTCTTGCGTTCGACGCAGGGCCAAGAGATCGGCGCGCCCGCTGACGGGCAGATCCAAAAAAGCCTGAGGGGATTCCTGTCCCGAGATATCCCCTCCGAAATCTCCATGGTCAAGGCGAAATCGTTGGCCCAAAGCTTCATCCTCATCGAGAACAGAAAAGAATGCCTGGGCTGCCATGCCCCGTCGGAAAAAATCACCGGCATCCTGGAAGTGGAGGTCGACAACTCCGAAGCCGAGTCCTCCCTGAGAAAAAACCAATGGAAAGGGCTGGTCGCGGCCCTGGCCGCTCTCTCGCTCCTGACCTTCATCATTCTGCGTCTTTTCGAGCGGATCATTAACCGTCCCATTTCCCAGCTCAAAAAGAACATGGAATCCTACCAGGTGGGCCATCTAGCGCCGTCGGCGGCGGCCGTCAAGCACGACGAGATCGGGAGCCTGGTCGAAAGCTTCAACCTCACGGTCGGACGGCTCGAAGAGGCCCATCGGAAAATTAAAGAGCTCTACAACCAGCGGATCGAAAAGGCGGAACACCTGGCGGCCTTCGGAGAGCTGGCGGCCGGCCTGGTTCATGACGTCAAGAACCCGCTGTCCGGAATCCGGGGGGCCATCGAGATCATCAGCCAAAAAACGCCCCAGTCCGACCCTCAAAAAGAGATCTTCGGAGAAGTCCTTGTCCAGACGGATAAAATCATCACCATCCTTCAAGATGCGCTGAACTATGCAAAACCCAGCGCCGCCAATTTTCGATTCGTCAACCCTAACCTCTGCGCCGAGAATGCCATCCGGCTGGCTGAGACTCAGATGAAAGGAAAAGAGATCCGCTTTCATTTCCAAGGTCTCGAGCCCGAGAGTCGGTTCTATCTGGACCCGGACAAGATCCAGGACGTCCTCCTGAACTTGATCCTCAACAGCATTTCTGCTATACAGAAAAAAGGTCAGATCGAGATCCGCATGCAACAGGGCCCCGGCAAAGAACTCCAGATCCGCGTTTCCGATGACGGACAGGGGATCCCGGAAGCGCACCGGGACCAGATCTTCAACCCCTTCTTCTCGACAAAAAAGGAAGGGACGGGCCTGGGGCTGTCGATCTCGAAAAGAATCATCGAAATTCACCAAGGGAGCATTCGGGTGGAGAGCCAAGTCGGCAAAGGAACGACCTTTTTCATCGAAATCCCGCCGTCCTCCGTAGGCCGTTGATCATGGGCAAAAAAACGATCCTGATCGTCGACGACGAAAAACTCATGCGCTGGACGCTCCAGCAAAAATTGGCGGAATGGAACTACCGCGTGTTCGAGGCCGAGACCGGCCGGGACGGCCTCGTCCGCGCCGAAGAGGAGACGCCCGACCTTGTGCTTCTCGACGTGAAGCTTCCGGATGTCAAGGGCACGGATCTGCTCGAGGAATTCAAGAAAAGATGGCCGGACCTGCCCGTGATCATGATCACGGCCTATGGAGCGATCGAGGACGTCGTAACCGCCATGCGGAGCGGGGCTTACAACTTTTTGACCAAGCCCATCGACCTGGCCAAGCTCCAGAGCCTCCTGGAAAATGCGCTGGAGGCCCATAACCTCAAAAAAGAAGTCGCCTATTTCCGGGAGAAAGAATCCCGCCACTTCCATCCCAGCCAGATCGTCGCCCGGACAAAGGGCATGCTTCAAGTGCTGGACATGGTCCAGAAAATCGCCGAAAGCGAAGCTTCGATCGTCCTCTTGCAGGGGGAAAGCGGGACCGGCAAGGACCTCATCGCCCAGACGATCCACCATCTCAGCCGGCGCAAAGACGCGCCTTTCCTGGCCATCAATTGCTCGGCCATCCCGGAGAACCTGCTCGAAAGCGAGCTGTTCGGCTACGAAAAAGGGGCTTTCACGGACGCCAAGCAGCAGAAAAAGGGGCTGGTCGAGCTCGCCGATCGAGGGACTCTTTTTTTGGACGAGATCAGCAGCCTGAGCCTTTCCCTTCAGGCCAAGCTCCTCCGCTTCTTGGAGACGCACACATTCAAAAGGCTGGGAGGCTTGAAGGACATCGATGTCGACCTCCGGGTCATTGCCGCGACAAACCATGATCTCACGGTCCAGTCCCAGGAAGGAAAATTCAGGACCGATCTGTTCTACAGGCTCAATGTCTGTCCCGTCTACCTGCCTCCCCTGCGCGAGAGAAAAGACGATATCCTTCCCTTGGCCCGGCATTTCATCACGAACTACAACACAAAATTCGGCAAGAAAATCGAAGGGCTGGAGAAGGAGACCGAACGGCTGTTGCAGGATTACGACTGGCCGGGAAATGTCCGGGAACTCAAGAATGCCATCGAGAGGGCCATGATCTTCGAGGACCATCATCGAATTTCCGCCCAATATCTCCCGATCCACATCGAAGCCGCTCCGTCCCGTTTAGCGGGCGGCGGGAAAATCCAGGAACCCCAGGAAGGTCGCTCGCTTCAGGATTTGGAAAGAGATGCCATCATCCAAGCCTTAAACAAAGCGGGTGGAAACAAGACGCGGGCCGCGGAGCTGCTCAAGATCTCGCGTGACACGTTGAGATACAGGGTCAAAAAGCTGAAAATCAGTCTTTAGCAAATTGACTTTTTTCCCCTTGGAATGCTATAAAACTCATACCTTGGATGCCTCGGCAGTCAACATTATCATTATAATAAAGGATTCGCCAAACTCTTGAATAATCAGGCGCGTCGCCTCATGGAGGGTCATGGATGAGGACATTTCAAGGAACGTTTCACGCCAACCCGGATTATGCGCTTTGGTACGGCTGGAGCGAGATGCGGCGGGATCTGACGGAGATCAAGGCGATCGCCGCCGAGCTGAGGAAAAAGTAAGAGGGTGCTGCCGCATTTTTCTATTGCCAAAATTACAATAATCCTATAAAATTGCTAGTCTTTTTCCCGAATGCCGGGCAAGACAGGAAGGGACACCGACAATGAAGGTTTTGATCAAGATTTTTAAGGTTTTGATCAAATTTTTTACGTCGATTCGGCTGGCGATCATCCTGCTGATCATTCTTGCCGTCGCCTCCGTGCTCGGCACCTTGATTCCCCAACAAAGAGGCCTGGAAGAGTATGCCGCGAGGTACGGCCAGCTGTCCGGCCTTCTCATCCGCCTCCAGCTGACACGGCTCTATCACTCGATCTGGTATCTGGCCATCCTGGGGCTCTTCGCCCTGAACATCGTCGTCTGCACGCTCACCCGCCTCTCTCCGAAATGGCGGAAAGCCGTCAAGCCTCATGTTCAGGTGGAGGCCAAGAGCCTGTTGGCCTTGAAGATCAAAGATCGCTACAAGAACAACGCCCCCCTCTCCGCGGTGAAGGCCGAGCTCGAAAAATCGCTGGCAGCCTCCCGCTACCGACTGAGAAGTGCGGGCCAGGATTCAAAGGTCCATCTGCTGGCCCGGAAAAAAATCCTTGGCATCTTCGGCTCGGATGTCGTCCATCTCGGACTGCTCATCATCCTGGCCGGTGGCATCGTCAGCGGCCTGACCAGCATCCGAAAGGAGCTGGCCTTGAAGGAAGGAGAGACCCTCTCTGTTCCAAAGGCCTCTTTTGAACTCCGTTTGGATAAATTCACAACAGAATATTACCCGGACGGAAGCGTCAAAGCCTGGAAAAGCGCGGTCACGGTCATCGAAAACGCGAACCCTGTCCTGGCCAAAACAATCGTCGTGAACAAGCCCCTCACCTTCCGCGGTTATTCCTTTTATCAGGCGAGCTACGGCTGGAACTGGGACAATCCTGCCGTCGAAATCTGGTCAAAGAAAAAAAACGACCCGTCATTCCTGAAGAAGCTTAAGCTCAAGGTCGGTGAACAAGTCCCGCTCGACGACAAGGAACAGACATCCATTTCTGTAGCCCGGTTCATCCCGGATTTTGTCCTCGGCGAAGGGAATGAGCCGCAGACACGCTCCCTCCAGCCCAACAACCCGGCCGCTTTTGTCGAAGGCTTCCGGGGCGGCGAGAAGATATTTTCCGGCTGGATCTTCGCCAACTTTCCGGACATGGACCGGATCCATGCCGCCCAGGAAACCGACCTGTCCTTCGAGCTCAAGGGTTACGAGGCCGGTCAGTATTCAGTCCTCGAAGCGGCCAAAGATCCGGGGGCCAACCTGATCTGGATTGGGTGCATCCTGACGATGCTCGGCCTGGCCCTCGCCTTCTACTGGCCGCACTGGGAAATCAAAGCGGTCCTGGAAGAAAGCCAGGGCAAGACCGAGGTCGTCGCCGGCGGGATCGCCGCCAAGAATAGGGACAGCTTCCAGGCCGAATTCGAAAAAATCATGACATCGGCAAGGAGAACACCGTGAGCGAATCCACGTTATTTGTCATCACCTTTATCCTTTATATATTATCGGCCTTTTATTACCTGGGTTTTCTCTTTTCCAAAAAGCCCAACTCGGCCAAAACCGGGTCGGCCCTGGCCGTGGCGGGCCTTATCATCCATACCGCGGCCCTCATCGTCAGGACGGTCGAAAGCGGGCATGCTCCCTTCACCAACATGTACGAATCGCTCTCTTTCCTGTCCTGGGCCTCGGTCCTGGCCTTCGTCATCATCGACAGGAAGTTTAAGATTCCCAAAATCGGCCCCTACATCATGCTGATCGTCATCGGGCTGGTGGCCCTGGCCTCCTCGCCCCTGATGCCCAAAGAGGCCACGCCGCTCGTCCCGGCCCTCCAGAGCTACTGGCTCTGGCTGCATGTCTCGGTGACGCTCCTCGGCGAGGCGTTCTTTGCCGTCGCCTTCATCACCAGCATCATGTATCTCGCGGCTAGAGAGGCGGATAAAAAAGAAAAATGGGACTCGGTGAGCTACCGCTGTGTGGCCGTCGGCTTTCCGCTCTTCACGCTGGGCGGGCTTGTCTTCGGCATGGTCTGGGCCTACAAGGCCTGGGGCACCTACTGGAGCTGGGACCCCAAGGAAGTCTGGAGCCTGATCACTTGGATCGTGTTTGCCCTGTATCTTCACACGCGGATCGTCATGGGCTGGAAAGGAAAGCGCTCGGCGGTCATCGCCATCATCGGCTTTTTAGCGGCCCTCTTCACCTATTTCGGGGTAAACTATCTGTTGGCCGGACTCCACAGCTACGCATAATCTCGAAATCATCAACCAAGGGTACCGTAACCGAATATGCAAAATAACATTAAAAAAGACATTGAATCAAAAAAAGCAATTTTTCCACCCCCTTGGCCAATCAAGGGGGGATGGAAAAAGGCCGCTTCTCTCGCCTTTTGGAAAAGGAAGCCAAGAGGAATCTTGGGATATACTTAAATTCCAATCAGAAGAACAAGAATGAACAACGATCCGATCGCACCCGACAAGAAAAGGAAAAGAAAAAAGCGGCTGAAGATCTTTCTCATTGCCTTGGGCGTCTTCCTGGTCGTCTTGGTCGCCTCCGTCGAGCTGACCTCCACCTCCAAATTCTGCTCGGCCTGCCATTACATGAAGCCTTTCTTCGAGAGCTGGAAGACGTCATCCCACGGCGAGGTCGAATGCAAGGTCTGCCATTATCCGCCCGGATTGAGGTCGACTCTTCGGGCTAAAATGGAAGGCCTGGTCATGGTCGGCCGCTACTGGACCAAGCTTTACCTCAAATCCAAGCCCTGGGCCGAGATCCAGGACGAAAGCTGCCTCCAAAAAGGCTGCCACGACAGAAGGCTCCTCGAAGGGCCGGTGAAATTCAAGACCGTGGCCTTTGACCACAAGATCCACTTCACCGACCTCAAGCGGGGCAAACAGCTCCGCTGCACGAGCTGCCATTCCCAAATCGTCCAGGGCGAACATATCACCGTCACCGAGGCCAGTTGTTTTATCTGCCATTTCAAGAAAAGCGAAAGTTTCCCCCAAATCAACGACTGCGCTCACTGCCACCAGAAACAAGATCTCGTTTCGGAAAAAACATCGCGGTTCAACCACACGACGGTGTACGACCGTGGCTTCCAATGCGATAAGTGCCACAGCCAAGTCATCATCGGCGACGGCGCGGTTCCCCGGGAAAACTGCTTCAAGTGCCACTTCGAAAAGGAGCGCCTGGATCAATACGGCGATACCGTCCTCATCCACGACAATCACATCGCCAAGAACAAAATCGAATGCACCCAGTGTCATTTGGCCATCCAGCACAAGATCGTCAAGGACGTGGAAACCATCGCCGACTGCCGGACCTGCCACACCGGCTCCCACCAGGCCCAAAAGATCCTGTTCACCGGCCAGGGAGGCAAAGGCGTCGACCATCCCATGCCCAACGTGATGCTCGAGAAGGGGCTCAGCTGCAAGGGATGCCATATGTTCCACGAAGAGACCGGCGGCCGTCTGGTCAAAAGCGAAACATCGGTCTCGAAAGATAAAGCCTGCGAGTCGTGCCACGGCGCCGGGTTTGCCAGGATCCTCAAAGCCTGGGAGACGTCCACCCAGAAGAAGCTCCAGACGATCAACACCGTTTACCAGCAGGCGGCCCAGGAAGTCCGGCAGGGCCGGAGCGACGGCCGGACAAAAGCCGAAAGCCTTCTCGAAGAAGCCGCTTTCAATATCGATGTCGTCGAGAGGGGCAAGAGCGTTCACAACATGAATTACTCCCAAGAACTGCTCTCGGTTTCCTTGGACAAGATCGAAGAGGCCCTCCTCCTGGCCGGGTCTTCCTATA
>JAPKZH010000515.1 GCA_026393905.1 Candidatus Aminicenantota bacterium | reverse complement strand
GATATTTTTTGACCAGGTCGGAGAGGATACGAAATCTTTTCTCCGGATTCCTTTCGATGACGTCGGCGTAGGCCGCCTCGATGTAAAGCCTCTCTTTCTCAGCGGCTTTCTGAGAATACTTTTTAGCGGCCTCCTGAGCTTCATCCCGGGCTTTGAACTCCAGCAAGTTTCCGTTGGCCCTGGCCAGGTAGAGGTAGGCTACGGCAAAGTTCGGGTCAAGCTCGACGGCCTTCTTCAGGAATTTTTGGGCGTCTTGATAAAAAAACTTTTCGTAATCATCCCGGCCCCTCAAAAAATAGTTATAGGCGTCCATCGAATTGGTGGTGAGGTCAATGATCTTGGCCGGGGCTGCCGCCGCGATTTTGCTTTCCGACAATCCAATGCCTCGCGAGATATTTCGGCTCAGCTCATCGATCTGGCTTTTAAGGATGCTTCCGACGCCTTCGCCCCTGGCCCCCGCGCTTTTGAGAAGCTTTTTCGTCTCCACTTCCAGGACTTTTGCATCCGTGGCGAACATCTCTCCGGCCTTGACGAAGCTTCCTAAAACAATGGCCTCGATCCCTTCCTTGCGGCAGAGCTCGAATCCTAAATCTTCATCGATAAGACCACCGCCGTCTTTGTCCATCTGCCTGAGGACGTCCTTCATCCTCTGCCACGTCGTCACTCGGAGATATTTGGACTGCTCGAGGCTCGTGATCAGAAGGTTGGGGATGGCTTCCTGGAGATAGTCGAAGGCCTTGTCGCCGGTTTGATTCTTGAAACTGATGACGGCGATAGAACGTCTGGCCGGCTCTTTTTTGGGGATTAAGAAGAGGGCGAGCAACCCTGCCGTAATGACGGCTATGACAACTAGGGCAGGGATAAAAAGCTTTTTCAAAGTAAACTTGACCGTGATTTCCCTCGAAGTGAGGCGCGTGGGTCGGGGAATCACCCGCTCTGTCGTGGGGACGCCTTTTTCAATCTTGGCCAGCTCGGCCTGGACTTCTTCAGCGCTCTGGAATCTCTTGGCTCTATCTTTATCCAAGCACTTGAGAACTAGCCGGCTGAAATCTTCGGGAATCTGGCTGTTGATCGTCCTCGGGTCGGGGGGCGGCTGGGTTTCCTGCTTCAGGGCAACGCTAAAAACGGATTCTCCCTCAAAAGGAATTCTTCCCGTCAGCATTTCAAAAAGAATGATACCGAGAGAATAGATATCCGAGCGTTGGTCGATGTCCTTTCCTTCGACCTGTTCAGGGGACATGTATTCGGGCGTGCCGATCATCACGTTGCCGCCCGTCAGACCTTTTGTCCGAAAAGTCCGGGCGATCCCGAAGTCCATGATACGGGCGTTTCCCTCACGGTCGAGCATGATGTTCTGGGGCTTGAGGTCTCGGTGGACAACGCCCAGCCGGTGGGCTTCCGCCAATCCGTCGCAGACCTGCTTGATGACGGCGATCGTCTTGCCGACACTCAACTGCCCAACTCTGGCTATCGTGCTCTTGAGGTCCTCGCCGGGGACATACTCCATCGTGATAAAGTAAGTGCCCTCGGCCTTCCCGAAGTCGTACATCCGGCAGACATTTTTATGGGTGACGGTGCGGGCGACCTTGAGCTCGTTCCGGAAACGGGCAATCGTCTCTTCATCGGAGGAGATCTCGGGCTTCAGGAGTTTTAGGGCAATTTTTACATCTAAATCCTTATCCAATACCTTATAGACCTTGCCCATGCCGCCTTTACCCAGCTCTTCGATGACCTGGAAGCGGCCGGCAAACAGGCTGCCCGAGGCGAGTTCTTTCCTTGGAGTTTGCATGGTCTCCGTGCGAGACGACACGCTCTCCTTAGAAGGATGAAGGGGCGCCCCGCAGCTGCCGCAGAAGCGGGTGTCCCCGGGGTTTTCAAACTGACATTGAGAACATTTCATGGCCATGATTCCCTGCCGTGAGCCTAAGATAATATTTTTCCCGCTCGAAGTCAAACAAAAGCGTCTAATGGGGTCAAACCTACTCGTTACGCATATTCCCCTGGACAATTGTGCGTAATGAGTAGGTTTGACCCCGATTTTATAATGAAGCGCTTGCCCCGAGCCCATTTGACAAAGAGCCGAAATTTATATATTTTGGCTTCGCTTCATCATCGCCAATGAATTCTTCATTGAATTGAAAGTGAGGAGGGTATGAGCGCAAAATTTCGCCTCGGCACAATGATGTTCTTGGAGTATGCCATATGGGGAGCCTGGGCCCCCGTTCTTTCCGCCTATTTGATGAACACGCTAGGTTTCAGCGGCGGACAGGCCGGATTTATCTACAGCCTGCTGCCGATCGCGACGATCATCGCCCCGTTCATAGGCGGGCAGCTGGCCGACCGCTACTTCCCGACCCAAAAGGTCATCGCTTTCATGCAGCTGGCCGGCGGCGTGCTTCTCGTCCTCGGCTCGGCCGTCGCGTCCTACTCGGCCATGATCTGGGTCATGCTCATCTATTGCCTGATCTATGCTCCGACTCTGGCCTTGACGAACTCCATCGCCTTCATCCACCTTAAGGATTCGGAAAAGGATTTCGGCAAGATCCGGGTCTGGGGGACGATCGGCTGGATCGCGGCAGGGTGGGGACTGGCGGGCTGGCGGTTTCTGGTCAAGTCCACGCCGGGAATCGCCGTCAAGGGGGATACGCTCTTTCTGGCAGGTTTGTTCTCGATCGTCATGGGCATTTTAGCTTTCAGCCTCCCCCACACTCCTCCGAAGAAGGAAGGCACAAAGCCCTGGGCTTTTTTGGAAGCCCTCAAAATGCTCAAGAATAAAGACTTCCTTGTTTTCACCATCATCGCTTTTGTCGTGGCCACGGAGCTTCAGTTCTATTACGTGCTGACCGCGCCGTTCCTCACCTCCTCCGTGATCGGAGTCAGCAACACGGCGATCTCCATGGTCATGACGATCGCCCAGATCGCCGAGATCTTCGTCATGGCCCTTCTCCTCCCCTACTTCCTGCCCAAATACGGCATCAAGAAGACGATGATCATCGGAGTGCTGGCCTGGCCGCTGCGCTATATCATATTTGTCATCGGAACGCCGGCCTGGCTGGTCATCGCCTCGCTTTCGCTCCACGGCTTCTGCTACGTCTTCTTTTTCACGGCGGCCTTTATCTATGTCGACATGATCGCGCCCAAAGACATCCGCGCCTCGGCCCAAAGCCTGATCGCCGTCATCATCCTGGGCTTCGGCAATTTCGTCGGGAGCAATTTCTCCGGCTGGATCCAATCGCTCTTCACCAAAGAAGGGGCCACGAACTGGCGGAACGTGTTTCTCGTGCCGACGGCCTTGACTCTGCTCTGCGCTTTCGTGTTTGTCCTCCTGTTCAAAGAGAAGAAAGCCGCGGCCGAAACGCCGGCATAATTTTATGGGGACATGTTCCGAATTCTCTGGAATTCAGTACGTGTCCCCGGATTTTATCCCCCCTTGGGCAATCAAGGGGGATTAAGACTAAGGAGTAAAGAATAAAGATTTTAATCGTTATTAATCCCCCTACCCCCTTAGCCAATTAAGGGGGATTAACAGGTCGGAGGACATACAATGAAAAAGAAATATCTAGGCATCGGGATCATCGGCGGCGGTTTCATCGCCCGCTTTCACATCCGCTCCTGGGTCGGCGTCCGCGACGCGGACATCCTGGGCATCTTCGACCCGGACGAGAAGCGCGCGGCTGAGGCCGCGGCTCTGGCCCGCAAACTCAAGGTCGGTAACGCCAAAACCTACAAATCGATATCGGATATGATCGCCGACCCGGCCATCGACGCGCTCTGGATCGGCGCGCCTAACTATACCCGCGTCGAGGTCATGGAGGAGATCGCCCATGCCGTTCTCAAGGGCAAGGGCGAGCTCGTCGGCGTCACCTGCGAAAAACCGCTGGGCCGAAATGTCAAGGAAGCGCGGCGGATGCTCGAGCTGGTCAAAAAGGCCAATCTCCTCGACGGCTACTTGGAAAACCAGGTTTTTGCGCCGGCCGTCGTCAGGGGGAAAGAGATTGTCTGGGCGCGCGGCGCCGCCATTGCCGGCCCCCCCTTTCTCGCCCGGGCCGCCGAGGAGCACAGCGGGCCTCACATGCCCTGGTTCTGGGAGGGCACCCTCCAGGGCGGCGGCGTGCTCAATGACATGATGTGCCACTCGGTCGAAGAGGCTCGGTTCATGCTGACGCCTCCCGGCGCGCCGCGCAATGTTCTCAAACCCGTCAGCATCACGGCCTACATGAATTGCTTGAAATGGCAGGAGCCGCATTACGCGGCGATCCTTGCCAAAAACAGCGGCGGCAAGACGGACTATCTCAAGAGGCCGGCCGAGGATTTTGCCAGGTCTCTCGTAGAGTATAAAGATAAAAGTGGGAAAAAGGTCATCGTCGAAACGACCACATCCTGGTGCTATATCGGAGCCGGGCTGCGGCTAACCATGGAGCTGCTGGGACCGGAATACTCGCTTCAGATCAACACGCTGGATTCCGGACTCAAAGTCTTCTTCAGCCGAAACGTCATGGGCAAGGAAGGCGAAGACCTGGTCGAAAAGCAGAACGCTGAGATCGGGCTGATGCCGGTGGTGGCCAACGAAGAGACCGAGTACGGCTATATCGCCGAAAACCGCCACATGGTCCAGTCTTTCCTGGCGGGCAAGCGGCCCGAAGAGAATTTCAGCGACGGCGTCAACGTCACCGAGCTGCTCATGGCGGCTTACATGAGCGCGGAAAAAGGGATCACCATCCCCTTCCCGCCGCCGGGTCTCGACACGTTCGTGCCGGCCGTGGCCCAAGGGACGTGGAACCCGAGAGGGAAATAAAGTCATGCCAGGAATGGCTTACGATTTCTTAGAAAAAGGTTATTCTCAATAAAGGAGGAGAGATGAAAAAAAAGTTAATTTTCTCGTTGGCAGGAATTGTTTTGCTGGCGTTTTTTGCTATCTACACTGCGCCGGCCCAGCAGGCCGGTACGCCGCAGATTCGGCACATCCCGTCCGAGCTCCAGAAATACGTAGAGACGACGAACTACAAAGACGTCCGGATCAAGAAGATCCCCATTTCCATGCAGTGCTGGACATTCCGGAGGTTCACCTTCTTCGACACCCTGGCCAAGCTCAAAGACCTCGGCATAAAATACGTCCAAGCCTTTCCCGGACAGGCCTTGGGAGCGGAATTCCCCAACGCTAAATTCGACCACAACATGACCGATGAGCTGCAGGCCAAGGTCAAAGACAAGCTCAAGGAAACCGGCGTTTCCCTTGTCGCCTACGGCGTGGTCGGGATCGGCAGGACCGAGGAGAGCATGCGCCCCGTCTTTAACTTTGCCCGCAAGATGGGCATCCGGACGATCATGACCGAGCCCGAGGATGACGATTTCACGCTGCTCGAGAAGCTGGTCAAGGAATACAACGTCCAGATCGCCATCCACAACCATCCGCCGAAGACCAAATACTACCTGCCCGAGACCGTCTATGACCACGTCAAGGGCAAGGACGAGCGGATCGGCTCCTGCGCCGACAACGGGCACTGGATGCGCGGCATGAACGACCCGCGAGAAGCGTTCAAGCTCCTCGAAGGCCGGATCCACGATGTCCATCTTAAAGATCGCAGCGATTACGGCGTCGGCGCGGGCGTGGACGACGTGGCCTGGGGGCAGGGCAAAGGCAATATCCGCGACCTCTTAGCCGAGCTGACACTCCAGGACTACGACGGATTCTTGACGATCGAATACGAGAATGAGAAGGAAGTGGCCAACCCGATTCCGGCCATCCAAAAGAGCATCGAATATGTCAAGAGCATCACATATTACGAGGGCTACGAGCAGATCTTCAGAAAGAGCGGCGGCCGCTACGAAAAGCACGGCTGGAACCACTATGGCCCCGGCTACTTCGAGGTCGATCCGAAGACGGGCGTGTTAAAGGGACAGGGCGGCATGGGCCTGCTCTGGTACGGCAAGAAATATAAGGATTTCATTCTCGAGTGCGATTTCAAGTGCTCGACGAAAGAAACGAACTCGGGGATCTTTATCCGGGTTCCCGAAGTCCCGACCAGCGACGACTACATCTATCATTCCTTCGAGATCCAGGTCTATGACGCGGGCCAGGGCATCCATGTGACCGGGGCGGCCTATGATGTCGAAGGGCCAAAGATGAATGCCTTCCTGCCGACCGGCGAATGGAATCACATCGAGATCGAATTCAAAGGCAAACACCTCAAGATCGAATTGAACGGGAAATTGATCCTCGATTGGGATGCCAAGCCGGGCGGGAAGGTCAAAGATTTCGCGCTTGAGGGCTATATC
>JAPKZH010000153.1 GCA_026393905.1 Candidatus Aminicenantota bacterium | reverse complement strand
GACCCGCGGGCCGAATATTTAGCTGACTACTTGACCCCCGAAGCGTCCTTGATGAACTCGGCGGATGAACAATGGCCGAATGATATATCAGTTCTGCGCCCGGCTCAAGGTCCTTCCGGATTGACACCTCTCTTCCCCCGGGGATATAGTGGAAAGCGGAGGTCGGCATGGTACGCGGCAGGAAGGGCGGAGAAATGTTCGCCGCGCGCGCGGCGATTATCCTATGCGCTTTTTTAGCGGCCGGCGTGTCCGGACGTCAGGGGCTTCCGGCCCAGGTCAAAGCCAAGGCGGCCGAATCGCCGCTTCAGCACCAGGTCACCGTGACCTTGAAGCTCGTCCAGGTATTCGTTACGGACGCCAAGGGAAAGCCGGCCCTGGACCTCGAGAGGTCCGACTTCGTCCTGTACGATAACGGCAAGTCCCAGACGATCACGGATTTCGAGAAACACGTCCTGGCCGTTCCGGCGCCTGAACGGGTAGTACCCGCTCCGCCTCCGGCCCGTGAGGCCGCGTCCCTCCTGAACCGCAAGTTCATCTTCCTCATCGACTACGTGAGGAACGAGCTCGAGGGCATCATGAAGGCCAAGACGGCCGCGCTCGAGTTCATGGACACGAAAGTCCAGCCGGGCGACGAAGTCGCCCTGTTCTCTTTCTCGATCGTGGGCGGGCTGACCCTTCACGAATATCTGACATCGGACCACGCGAAGGTCAAAGCCGCCATCAAAAAGATGCGGGATATCCCGGGCATCTCGGAGCCCGGCATGTCCAGCGTGTCCACCGACCACGAGGCCATGGGCATAGAGCTCATGACCATCCAAATATTCGGCCCTCACGGTGGGCACGCCGGCGTGGGCTCGCGCAACCTGTTTGCGGAAGTCGGGGAATTGGCCAAGGCCCTTCGGACGATTCCCGGCCAGAAAAACATTATCTTTTTCTCGAGGGGGTTCGGGAACAGCGTTGTTCGTCCGGGCGACGCGGGCAACACCCTGTTCCAAACGATGGCCAGGGCACTGGCCTCGGCCAACGCGCCGGTCTTCTCCGTTAACACGATTACGGGCTTTGCCGCTAAAGTCGCCGCCGGCGTTTTTCCCGAACAGTCGCTGGATTACCTCTCCAAGACGACCGGCGGGAAGTACGTGGGTGGCGTCGACTATTCGAGCCGCATCGCCACGGATATCCAGGACGCCACAAGCAACTACTACGTCCTCGGCTATGTCATTTCCTCCGCCTGGGACGGGAAGTTTCACGACGTCAAGATCGAAGTCCGCAAGCCCGGGTGCAAAATTTACGTCCAGAGAGGTTACTTCAACCCTCTTTCCTTCAACAAGCTATCGCCCGTTGAAAAGCATCTCCATCTGCTCGACCTCGCCCTGGCGGAGAAGGCCTCCTCCAAACGCAGTCTGGACATCCCCCTGACGGCCGTCGCCTTTTCCGACGAGAAGAACGAGAACACCCTTCTCCTCTCCGAGATTCCCGTGCCCATGATCCGGGAGGAGGTCGGAGACCGCACCGAATTCATCAGCCTGGTGCTCGACCAAAACAATGTCATCGTCGACGGCGAAAGGTTCGAGATCGACTGGAAGAGCATGCGCGGGGAAAAGGTCTATCAATACGCGGCCATCGCCCTGGCGCCGGGCCAATACGACTTCCGGGTCATCATCAGGAACCTCGACGATGGGAGGGCGGCGGTCGGCTCCTGCTCCGCCGAGGTGGCCGGGCCTCGAGCCGAAGGGCCGACGTTCTTTCCGCCGCTTTTCCTCGTCCGCGGCCCGGAAGCTCAGTATCTCAACATGACGACACCGGCCAAGGGGGCCCCCGCGGCGAGCGTTTCCATCTCGGCTATCTTCCCCTTCCCGCCCAAGGAATACGTGCCCCTGGTCGGCTCGCTGGAGCGGGGGCAGGACCTGCTTGACGCCGCTGTGAGATGCGTTTGGAAGGGAATCCGGAGCGGCGAGATGGAGTTTTCTGCCTGGCTCTC
>JAPKZH010000594.1 GCA_026393905.1 Candidatus Aminicenantota bacterium | reverse complement strand
ATCGTGGGAACGAAGCGATGTCGTAAAGATCGCGCTCCCGCCGGTGCTGCGCGATAAAAAAGGCAATTTCGCCCTCATCGATAAAAGGACCGGCGGCGAAGTCGGCTTCCAGCTCCTGGATCAAAATACGCTGATTTTTATCGCCCAGAACGTCCCCTCTATCGGATATGCCGTCTTCACGATCGTTCCGGACAAGGCACCGGCAGTTGGGCAGCCGACGGCACGCATCCAGGAAAACACTATCGAGAACCGTTTTTACAAGATCACGATGGACCCCGCGAGCGGCGGACTATCCAGCGTTGTCGACAAAGAGACCGGCCAGGAACTGATCGATCAGAAGGCGCCTTACAGCCTGAATCAATATATCTACGAGAACCCTGAAGGCGGGCGCAATGCCGTAAATAATATGAAAAAAAGGCCGGAGTTCAAGCGCTACAGCCCTGTTTCCGCGACCGTGGCGCCGGGGATGAAGGGTGCCGCAGCTTCTAGCCTCATCGTCAAGACAAAGGCCAGACAATGCCCTGAAATTAAATCCGAGATCATTCTCTACGAGGACCTCAAGCGCATCGACCTCATCAACACTCTCAAGAAAGAGGAAACGTACGAGTCCGAGGCCGTCTATTTCGCCTTTCCCTTCGGGCTGGCGGACGGAAAATTCAAGTTCGAGATCGCCGACGCTGAGATGGCGCCCGAGACGGATCAGCTCCCCGGAACGACCCGCGACTGGCAGACGGTCCAGAGCTGGGTGGAGATCGCCGGGGCGAAACAGAGCATCGTCTGGTCGCCGGTCGAGGCGCCGCTGGTTCAATTTTGCGACATCAACACCGGAAAATGGCTGGGGAAGCTCGACCTGACGAACACCCGGCTGTTTTCCTACGCCATGAACAACTATTGGCACACGAATTTCAAGGCCGGTCAGGGCGGTACCCTCGTCTACCGGTATTCCTTGACCAGCCGGACGGGCGGGGCGGACAGCTCGAAATCGACGCGCTTCGGCTGGGAAGTCCATACGCCGCTTATGGCATCCTGGCTCTCAGAAAAAAACGCCGGTCCCCTTCCGGCTACGGCGCTGAGCTTCTTTACGGTGGACAAGCCGAACGTCCTGATCCAGGCCGTTATGCCCGCCTTGGACGGGGCGGGGATCGTCGTCCGACTGAGAGAGGTCGCGGGTCTGGACACCGAAGCGAAGCTCTCAAGTCCTCTGCTGCGATCAGAGAAAGTCACGTTCATCGTGACGGATATCGGAGAGAGCCCCGCGAATACTTACACCGTGCTGAGAGATTCGATCTATGTCCCGGTCAAAGCCTTCGGCCTGCACACGGTTGTCATAAGAGAATAGAAAATATTTTATCGTGTCATTGCGAGGCGCGCAGCGCCGCGGCAATCCCCGCTTAGGTCTCTCGCAGTAAAAGCGGGGATTCCTCACTTCGCTCGGAATGACACTCCGTGTCAGATCGCCACGTCGCTCCGCTCCTCGCGATGGGCATAATACTGGAAAAATGTTGGTGGATGCAAGCGTAACTATTTCAAAGACATGAAGATAGGAGAGATTTTCAGCACATTCATTGAACCGTTTCAATAAACTCGAGCTTGAAAGCAGATTATCGAAGACATGGGGACTTACAGAGAGGCACAAAATCAACTATTTAGCTTGGTTCTCGTACTTCCATAACCATGGATAAACCAACATTTTTCCAGTATTATGCCCGCGATGACATGATAAAAAAAGGGGACAGGCACTTTATTGCCGGATGAAGTACCTGTCCCCGAATCTTTTCGCTTACTTCTTCTTCCGGATATAGATATCGCCGCTGAAATTCTGGAGCTTCAGCTCCGCCCCGCCGCCGTTGATCGTGCCGTAGACCGACCGGTCGAGCTCGATCCTGTACTTTCCTCCCTCTTTCGTAGCGGTTTCCTCGGGTTTTGCGGGAACGGGTTTGAGGGCGATGTCGAAATCGCTGAACACTTCGCCCTGAGTGGACTTGATTTTGAGAGTGGCCTTGACATCGGCCGGCAGGGTGATATCGATGTCGCCGTGGAAGGTGGCA
>JAPKZH010000049.1 GCA_026393905.1 Candidatus Aminicenantota bacterium | reverse complement strand
AAGGACAAAGGCTGGTTTGTCGAGATCGCCATGCCTTGGGAGGTCCTCAAAGAAGCCGCCGCGGCCAAGTCGTTCCCGAAGCCCGGGGACCAGTGGCGGTTGAATTTTTCTCGCGTCGAATACCGCATAAACGTCGAGAACGGGCAATATGTCAAGGCCAAGGACCCGGCGACCGGAAAACCCTTTGCCGAAGACAACTGGGTCTGGTCGCCCATGGGCTTGATCAACATCCATTATCCCGAGATGTGGGGTTATGTCCAGTTCTCAGGTAAGACCGCCGGCCGGGGAAGAGATTCGTTCCAGGACAAGCCTGAGGAAGCAGCCAAATGGGCCTTGCGGAGAATTTACTACAAGGAGTGGGCAGTCGAAGCGGAGAAAGGAAATTTTTCTGCGGACCTCAGGACGCTCGGGCTCAAAGAAAAAGATATGAAGGTCGATGGTTTCGTATTTCCGCCGCTCATCCAGATAACGACAAGCCTGTTTGAGGGGATTTATAGAAGCAAATCTGGCGAGGCTTGGCACATCAGGGAGGACGGGAAAGTCTGGAAGGACAAATAATCGATTATAGAGAGGATGAAAAAAAGAGGTAATCCCCCCAGCTCGAAAGCATAGCCATGCTCAGGAACAAGAGCGAACCCTGCTTAAATAACGCAGGCAAATAGGATGGCCTAAATATGGAAGGAAAAGCTAATATCAAAAAAAAGAAATTGAAAAACCCTCTGTCACTTGCCGGCGCGGGTTCACGTCTCACCGAGCGCAAACGGCGGAAAATGACGGGAGAAAATATCCTTTTCCTCCGGATTGAGGACAACCGGATGGGATTTCGCGGATATCTTTCCCTATTGTCTCTATTCATCGGCCTCCGAGTTCCTTAATCAGCTCCTTTTCATCCTCTAGCCACCTTTAAAATAAATAACTTGTAAGAAAATTTACAGATCAAGACGTCTGTTATCGAGCCGACATCCCCCTTATAGGTGATAAAACCCGAACAAAAATCATCTTAAACTTCATTCAAAAAGGGGATTGTTAAACTGAAGGATTCCCCCGACAATTTTAGCATGCCGAGCAGAAATCGCGACGGTATATCTCAGACAGGCCTGACGGGCACGGAGAGCATTTCGCCATAATCCTGGGGCCGTGAGAGGAGGAAAACCGCAGCTCATCATTTTTTCCTGAAACAGAGAAATTAAGATGAAGACATCCGCCAACACGATGAGACGAACTCAGATTCGGACGCCGCTGGAAATCTTAACGGGCCGACCCCAATGAAACTGCCGCCGAATGACATAATATGACCGACAAACAGATCAAGGTGCTGATGATCGAGGATAACCCCGGGGATATCCGCATCATTCGCGAAATGTTGAAGGAAGTGGACATCAGCCTGTTTGATCTTGAAACTGCCTCCTGCCTCAAGGAGGGGTTGGAGAAAATCGAAGAGACCTTGTATGACGTCATCCTCTTGGATCTCGGGTTGCCCGACAGCCGGGGACTTGAGACGCTCATCAAGGTCAATGTTCAGAAACAAGAGGTTCCGATTATCGTGATGACAGGTCTCGCCGATGAAACGCTAGCTCTCGATGCCATAAAAAAAGGGGCACAGGATTATCTTGTCAAAGAGCAACTCAACACCAGCCGGCTGGCGACGTCGATCAGCTATGCCATTGAACGCAAAAAAACAGAACGCCGGCTTGTCAAGTCTGAGCAATGGTTTCGAATGCTGATCGAAACCTCTCCAGAAGTGGTCACCGCAACGGATTTGGAGGGCAGGATTACCTACGTTTCCCCCCGAACTCTCGAGCTCCACGGTTTTAAGAGTCCCGAAGAGCTCATCGGGAAAAACGCTCTTGAGCTCATTTCTCCGGAAGATCACGAACGGGCGAAGAAAAATCTTCAGATAACCTTGAAAGACGGTATTCTAAAAAATGAACAATATACCCTGGTCAAGAAAGACGGAACCCGATTTATCGGTGAACTCAGTTCCACCCTGGTTTGTGATATCAAGGGAGAACTGAAAGGCTTTGTCGCGATTACAAGAGACATCACCGAACGCAGGCGGGCGGAAGAGGCGATTCGAGAGAGCGAGAATAAGTATAAATTCCTCGTGGACAATTCCAAAGAGATTGTTCTTATCATTAACAAGAGAGGGAAGATCATCTTTGCCAACAAAAAAACTTTGACCGCCTTTGATTATTCCCAAGAAGAGATGGCCGGCAAGTCCATTATGCATTTTTTAACCAGGGACAGTATTAAAAGCGCCCTGTTTGCGCTAGCCCAGGAATTTCTCGGCCGTTCGCAACCGGAGATGCAGGTTCGGGCGAAAACAAAGTCCGGCGATGTCAGATATTTAGAAGTATCTGAGGGCTCGGTGCCGGTCTATGATAGAGGGAAATTGATTGGGATCATGATCAGCGCCAGGGATATTACCGAGACCAGGCTGGCCAAGCAGAAACTGCGAGAGAGCGAGGCCCGCTTCAGAGAACTATGGGATCGTGCTCCGGTCGCCTATCATACGCTGGATGCCGAAGGGTTGATCACCAGCATCAATCAAACCGGCGCGAAAATGCTGGGATACGCAAAAGAAGAAATGGTGGGCAAGGCGATCTTCGAATTTATTTTGCCGGAGCAGCGGGCAGAGGCCATAAAAAGATTTCAACAAAAACTATCCGGCCAGC
>JAPKZH010000144.1 GCA_026393905.1 Candidatus Aminicenantota bacterium | reverse complement strand
GATGTCTTTCTCATGCCGACCTCCTTGGTGGATTTCTTTGGAAATGAGTTTATCAGGACGGAGGAGAAAAAGAAAGCCGCGACGGCTTTCTTCTCATTTTTTAATAATGGAGATCTTGTCCGCTTTTATCGAGATCTCGCTTGAGGTTTCCAGCCGGACGATCGTCTTTGCCTTTCCCATTTCTAAGATTACGGCTCGAGCTTTCATCTCACCGGTTTCTCGTAAATAGACCGGGAAGTCAGAATGGATTTTTCCGAACTCGGTCCTGGCCGTCAGCCTGACATCTGCATCCTTGGGAAAAGAGATCTGGATCGGCTTGAACGAGGTCCTGATATCGATCAGCCCGACTTCTGGAAGACCCTTAATCTCCGAAACCTCGACGGAACTCGAATCGCCCTTGACCCTAATAGAGCCGTTCGTCCGTCTGAGAATCACGTTTTTAAAGGAATTGGTGATATCGATGTCGCCGCCGATGTCCTCGGCCAGAACGCTTGAAGATTCCCCACCTATCTTAACAGCCCCTCCCACACGGCGGACGTCTATGGCGTTGAAGGAGGTAACGATTGTCACGTTATTTTTGACGTCTGTCGCGATCACTTTTGCCGACTGACTCCGGATATCCAGCGTCCCGCCGATATTGGAGACGTTAACCTCCTTGAAGGACGAGGCGATCGTGGCGTTTCCGTCGATGCCGCGGAGCGTTACGGAAGAGGATTCTCCGTCTATGGTCACGCTGCCGTGGATGCGCGCAGCCGTAATGTCCTGGAATGAGCTTTTGATTGATGTCTCACCGCCGATGTCCTCAGCGATGACACCGCAAGATTCGCTGGTTATCCGCAAGCCGCCTTTGACATTCGTTACTTTGACCGGCTTGAAGCTGCTATCGATCACGACGTTTTTGTTCACGTTGTCTACCGTCACTTGCGAGCTTTCGCCCCGAAGATCCAGATGACCTTGGACGCCTCTGACATCGATCAACTTGAAGGAGGAAGTAATCCTGCAATCGCCGGCTACGTCGCTGCCGATGATATCGGCGCTTTCAGACTTGATGGTCAGCGGCCCTCCGATCTGCCTGAACTTCACGGGTTTAAAGCTGTTCTGGATATCCGTGCTTCCAGAGATATTTTCCACGGAAACGTCGCCGCTCCAGTTGCGGATGCCCAGCGGGCCCTTAAAATTGACAACGCTGGCCGCGGCAAAGCTGGTCTTGAGATTGAGACGTCCGCCACAGTTCTCGATTCTCACTTCGCCGGACTCATTGCGGATATCCAACGTTCCGTTCACTCCGCTGACCGAGATGTGTCCAAAACTGTTATTCACGTCCAGCGCTTGATTTGCCGGCAGGCGAATGTCGATCTTGGCCGAATAGGAAATGTTCCATCTTCCACTCCGGATAAAATTTCGGAGGGCTTGGGAAAGATTCACTTTTCCCTCGTCCTTTCTCCAGTCGAATGGAGAAGTCAGCCGCAGCCTGAAGCCTTCGGCCTCCGGCTCTAGGGTCAGCTTGGTATTAGCAAGAAACTCCTTCACGAAGCTCTCGTCCGAATTGCCCACTTCGACTTTGGCCTCGACAACGATATCGTTTTTGTCCGTAGCCGTGATGGTCAAGTCTGCCTGCGTCCGGTCTATGCGGAGGGTCTTGCCGGGTGCGGAGGTCACGCTTTCCTTGAACGATCGTGATTCCTTGGAATTCACGAGAAGGCCGCGGTCTGTCCTGGGCTTGGCGCCCGCCGCCATCCGGGCATCAGTCAGGAAAAAGACAAGCCCTATTAGCAATAAAATACTGGTAATTTTTCTCATTGATTTCTCCTTAATCTCGATATTTTTCTTTTATGAATTGCAGGCATGAGATTATATCCGAAACTAATTTCCATATCCCAGCACCTCGGCCAGCGTCTGTTTTTTGTCCTGAAGGGCGGCCAACAGGTAGCGCCGGATATGAGCATTGGCCGGGTTTGACGCCAGCGCCTCTTTGCAGCGCTCGAGCTGAGAGTCGATCGCGGCCAGGCGGTCCCTGTAAAGGGACATCATCTGCAGGTCCATTCCCGCCAATTTCGGACGGGCCGTTTTTTCCAGCTCGTTGATGGCCTGGATATATTCGCCCTCTTTCAACTCGATTTTTTCCAGAGTCTTTTGAGCCAATATGCCGGATTGAGGAGTCCTCTGTTTTAATCCGAGATATATGCCGAGTCCGAGGCATGCCAAAATCATGGCCGCGGCCGG
>JAPKZH010000245.1 GCA_026393905.1 Candidatus Aminicenantota bacterium | reverse complement strand
CGTGCGGATTCCGAAGACGCTTCGTCGGCAAGAATCTGTCCAGGAGCCCCGAGGAGCCGGCCATGAATTCGAGGAAAACAAAACGATCGCCCTGGCCGTCGCCGATTATTTGAAGATTGACAAAAAGACGGCCCTTCTGGGGATCGATAAAGCCCGGCCTGATTTCGGCAGCCTAAAGGTTTTCAAAGTCAGGCTGGATGATCCGGCCCGCACCTGTTATATGGCCAGTCTATTTGCGGCCAATGACCCGGAATCCACGGACAAGGCGCTTTCTCATCTTAGGCGTCAATGGAACGCTCTCCCTCCTAAGGCGATCGGGCTCCTGAACTTGAGGCAGGACAGGGGCGACCGGAGCTTTCAATGGATCCGGGCGCTGGAGAACGGCTTTTTCAAGGGTTTCGAGAGGTTGATATTCATCGGCGATCATGCTCATGCCCTGGGCCGGAAAAGGAGATGGTCCGAGCGGGCGGGACCGAATATCTCCGCTTTGCCCGAGAAGGACCCTCGGAAAATCATGGACAGGTTGTTTGCCGGTGAATCCGGAGATGCCGTGCTTATCGGACTCGGGAACATGGGGGGCCTGGGGGAAAAGCTGGTCGACTACTGGGCACGGATCGGGACGCGAGTATCATGATCGGGACGATTCTCATCGGAATTGTGGCGGCCCTCTTTTATGCCGAAGCGACCGGCCTTCTGCCCGGCGGCATCATCGTCCCCGCTTATATCGCGCTGTACCTGGACCAGCCCTTTCGCGTCGCGGCCACGGTCGCGGCCGCGCTTCTGGCCCTTCTTAGCTTCAAGTTGTTATCCCGCTATTTCGTTCTTTTCGGCCGGCGGCGGTTCGTCCTTTTGGTCCTGTTGGGAGGCCTATTCGGCCAGCTCTGGTTTGTCCTCTGGCCACGCCTCTTTTCGGGCCAGCTCGACCTCCGGGTCATCGGCTGGATCATCCCCGGCCTGTTGGCCAATAACTGCCAGCGGCAGAAGATCCTGCCGACCCTGGCCTCGTTGATCACGGTCTCCGTGCTGACTTATTTTATCGCTCAAATCGTGGCTTTATTTTAAACGTCGCTATGCAGAGAAAGATCATTTTTGGCTTGTCTCTAGTGAGCCTGGCCATTTTCATCCTTTCCAGGTTCATCCCACCTCTGGCGGAATCCGTCAAGGATAGAGACATGCTGAAGGCGTCGATGATCATGGCTCAAGCCATCCAGGCTTTACGGGACTGCCCGGAGAGGGGAGGCGGGGCCGCTTTCAATAAGGATGATCTCAATCGGACGGGGCTTATCGGCCTGGAAACTTCTTCGCTCACGACGTCCCTCGGGAATCTGGAGGCCAAACGAACATCCACGAACCCGAATTTTGCCGGGCTCGTTGTTCACCTGTTGAAAAAAGCGGGGATCGAGAGAGGCGACACGATCGCCGTAGGAGCATCGAGTTCGTTCCCGGCCATGATTGTCGCGACGCTGTCCGCGGCGAAGGCTTTGGAGTTGAGGCCGCTTGTCATCAGCTCCCTCGGGGCTTCCCAATGGGGGGCCAATAATCCCGAGTTCACGTGGCTGGAGATGTCCCAGTGCTTGCAAAGGGCCGGAATTTTTAGCGTTTCGCCTCTGGCGACGGCTTTAGGCGGCGATAGTGATACCGGGA
>JAPKZH010000477.1 GCA_026393905.1 Candidatus Aminicenantota bacterium | reverse complement strand
CCTCCTGCTTCCTGGGGGAGAGTCTCTTGAGAGCCCTGGAGATAAGAGCGGCTTCCTGTTGCCTTTCCACCCTCTCCTCAGGGACGAGGTCGGCGCTTTGGGCTTCCTCGAATTGGTCGTCGAGGGGCACGGTCTCTTTCTGCCGGCGCAGGAAATCGATATGGGCGTTTCGGGCGATTTTATACATCCAGACGGCGAATCGGTCCTCTCCGCGGTAGGTCACGCGGTATTTGAGGATCCGGGTGAAGACCTCCTGGACCAGGTCTTCGCTGACCGGACGGTTGCCCGTAAGCCTCAGAAAATAATTGAATAAAGCCACGTGGTGCCTCTCAAACAGGATGGCCAGTTTCTCGACCTTGCCGTCCCGGACATCTTCCATCAGCAGGTTGTCCGTCACCGGGTGCTCCTGCCTGGGAATTTGCCCGATAAATACGTGTTTTTCATCGGATATTCATAAGTAAAGACTTAGTTTCTAAGAAAAGGTTACAAAAAATCGGCGAAAAATGCGATGTTTGAACGGTCCGGCTGTTCGAACAATCAGGCCAGAAGGCCTTTATTATCGGCGAGCTTGTCCGGGGCAAGCACGAAGTGACATTCGTTTAGAACCGCGGCGCGGGTCCTGCCACTTAAAAAGATTAGGTTTGAGCTCGTATTTTGTCAGCGCAGAGGCCACTTCGGGTGAAACCTTGTCCAGCCATCCTGCCAGCGATTTTCTTTTGTTCTCGGCGATCTCAACCATGGAGACGACCCGGGCCGACATTTTCGTCGTCCGAGCTCGATTCTTGTCTCCGGATTCGAACAGAAAATCCAACATCCGGGAATTCGGGTTCAGGATGCCCAAAAGTTGCCGGCCGCGTTCCTCAAAGGCCTTATTCCATAGGCTCAGGGAATATCCGTAATGGGTGCAGACCAGGCCCGCGTAGATGGGAACTTTGGGATCGGTCAGCTTGGCCAAGGCCTCCTCGACAGCCGATTCGATGAGCAGGCCCGTTTCATCGCTCTGGTATCCGTTTTCGATATAACCGGCCAGCTCAGGGCAAGCTTGGGCGATGATTCTTTTTTCTGGAATACCGGCTTCCATCAGCTTCCTTTTATGCTCTCCCTCGCCGATGGTCGTTTCCGTGCCGAAGAGAATCAAGGAGGCGGCGGGATTCGTCAGCAGCGCTTTCAGGGACATGGCGACCCCGGCGTCGACGATGCCGACAACAGGGATCTTGGTCCTTGTGGAAAAAAAAGTTTCTGGGTAGAGGACCGAAAGGGTGTTGCAGCCGATGAGAATGAGGTCCGGCCGATAATTCTTTTCGAGGCTTTCCAGCGCGCTGTCAAAGACGGTAGTTTTTTCGGCGCGCGTCTTCAGGCTGTTGTATCCGCTTTCATTCGAGAAGAGAGCGTTGAAGAAGACGAAGTCCGCTTTCTCGAAGATTTTGGCTTCCTTAAGCCGGGCGGCCGCCTCGGCCATGATCGAGAGCCCTCCCAGGCCGGAATCCGTGACGGCAATCGTCACTTGTCTCTTGGCAAAAAACGGGCCGAGGTCTGCGGGCTGTTGATGTTCGAGGCCGGACGGTGCCTCGCCTAAGCAAAAAATGGCCAGCAGCACGAACAGCCAACCAGCCCGAGATGTCTTGACTCTGCTCATGTTCTTTCCGCCGCATTATTTTACTTCAAAAGGGCATGAAGAGGACAGTTTCTCTTTAGGCGACAAGCGTCGCTTGACTGTAAGCTTCTTCGATTTTTAATATGTTGAAATCAGCGAAGATGAAATTATATACTTGAGGGCAAAAAAGGAGGTCTGATAAGAATGGCTCAACCCAAGGTCATCATCCGCCGGGCGCCGGAGTACGACCTGCTGGCCCACCATGTCGTCTGCGCCCACATTTTCCCTCTCGATCCGAAGAATATCCGGCACTTGGCGCTCGCCGCCGAGTGCGGCTATGGCTCGCTCGACCTCGAGGATATCGAGATCACTGACGGCTGTGTCTGTTTGTTCTTCTCCTGGTGCAGAAGACTGTTGAAAGGAAGGTTGTAAGACCCATGGACGGACGACTGATTATCGGAAACGCACGTATTGAAGCCAAGGAAAAGATCGTCTCGAAAAGCCCGGCGACGCTGGAGCCGCTGGGGGAAGCCTGTCTGGCCTCCTCCGAGCAATGCCGAGATGCTGTTCGCGCAGCCAAAGACGCGTTCCCTCTGTGGAGGAATTTGCCGCATCGAGAGAAAGAAAAGATCTTCATCCGGGCTAAGAAAATTCTTCTCAGTCGAAGCCGGGAGGTGGTGCGATTGGTGACCCTGGAAAAGGGATCTCCTCTTGCCGAATCCATGGCCGTCGATGTCATGGGGAGCCTGGCGGTCCTGGATTATTATTCTCGTTTCCTCGAGAAGTCTTTGGAGCCACGGAAGGCCAAATCCCAGGTCCCCTTTTTCGCCCATAAGAAAAACACCTTCCACTATCAACCGCTTGGCGTCACGCTCATCATCTCGCCCTGGAATTTCCCCTTTTTGATTCCCATTTATGATGTCGTCAGCGCGCTCACAGCCGGCAACACGGTCATTCTCCGGCCGTCGACTTCTACGCCTTTCTGCGCTTTGATGATCGGAGAGATTTTAATCGAAGCCGGCCTGCCGCCGGGAGTCTTGAATATCGTCAACTGCCGGGCCGCCCAAGCCGAAGAGATGATCACGAACCCCGATGTTCAGACGGTGATGTTCACGGGAAGTGTCGCCATCGGAAAAAGAATCATGGAACTGGCCAGCCGGAACCTGACCAACACGGTCCTGGAGCTGGGGGGAAAAGACCCGATGATCGTCCTCAAGGATGCCGACCTGGACAGGGCGTCCCAAGGAGCCGTCTGGGCCGCTTTCATGAACTCCGGCCAGAGCTGCGCCTCCATCGAGCGTGTCTATGTGGCCAAGGACATTGCAGAAGCGTTCACGGCCAGAGTCTTGGAGCTCACCAAACGAATCAAGGTGGGCAATCCTCTCGAGCCCGGCGTGGACATGGGGCCGATGACGGTTCTCAGCCAGCTCGAGCTTGTCGAGGAACACATCCGGGACGCCAGGCAAAAAGGCGCCCGGGTTTTATTCGGAGGGGAGAGGATCAAGGACCTGCCCGGCTATTTTATCAGGCCGGCCGTCCTGACCAATGTCAATCATACGATGAAGATCATGACAGAGGAGACCTTTGGGCCGGTCATTCCCATGATGTCTTTTTCCGATGTCGAGGAGGCTATCGCTCTGGCCAACGATTGTCACTATGGACTGACCGGCTCGGTCTGGACCCGGGATAAAAAGATGGCGGCCGCCCTGGCGGACAGGCTCGAGGTCGGCACGGTGACGGTCAATGACCATATGTTTTCTTTCACCGAGCCCACGGCCATCTGGGGCGGCCCAAAACAGACGGGCATGGGGCGGTCGCACGGTCGCTACGGCCATCTTCAGTTGATGAATATCAAGTACGTCAGTCAGGATTTCCAGAAAAAAAAGGCCCAACTCTGGTGGTTTCCTTATTTAACTCCCAAACCGGAAATCATGGAAAAAGCCACCGTCCTCATCCACCACGAGCGCAAACGGGAAAAAATCAAGGCCGCC
>JAPKZH010000163.1 GCA_026393905.1 Candidatus Aminicenantota bacterium | reverse complement strand
GTGTGGACCGCCTGGTCCGGAGCGGGTCATTTTCTAGCCGGAGCCAGGCGATCGAGTCCGCGATCGAGGAAAAACTCGAACGCCTCGACAGAGTTCGTCTGGCGCGAGAATGCCAAAAGCTCGATCCTGCCCATGAGAAAGAACTGGCCGAGGAGGGCTTTGCGGAGGAGCTTTCCAAATGGCCCGCCTATTAAGGGGGGAAGTCCGTTGGGCCGACCTCAGCCCGGGCCGCCGCCATGAACAGACGGGCCGACGCCCCGTCCTTATTCTAAGTCACGACGTTTTTAACGAGCGATCGGGCACCGTCATCGCCATGGCGATCACCAGCCAGCCTCAGCGGGCGGGATTTCCTTTGACTCTGGAAATTCAGAGGGAAGGCCTGCCGAAGCGATCCTGGGTGAAAATCAGCCAACTGCGGACGCTGGCCGTCGATCGGATCGGCAAGAGAATTGCCCGCCTTGCCCCCGAGGAAATCGCCCACATCCTCGAAGGGCTCGATGAGATTATCGGAGATTAAAGAAAAAGAAACAGCTTAAGTGGACGAGATCCTCGAGCCATCCACAATGGAGCAGAAATCTCAATAAATAGAACCGCAAGGACAGGGCGATCGTGCTGGACGGCCAGAACTGCACAATGAGATTACCAGATCTATCTTCTTTCTAGTTTTCACTGAGAAATCGAGCGCCCGAATCGCGTCATTTGGAAGGGCTCACGCTTTGCAGTCTCGGCTGTTGCTCTAGCATAATATATCTATATGTAAATTATAATTTGACAAATGGAACGACTATTTGTAAAATAGGAGGCGATGATTAAGCCACGCACGATCCTCGACACTATCAAGCCCTTCTACGATTCCCCCGAAGCTATCATTAGATTTTTAGTCAAATCGAGTCGTCGAACAAGTTGATCCTAGATCTCGAAAATCCCATCAATAGAATATATTTCGAAGAAACGAATTATGAGAGAATTAAATCTTCATTCACGGTCCTCGGTCTGGATTTCGCCCAGAGGGCTTATGTCTTCTTGGACGAGATCCAGCTCGTCAAGAACTTGCCTTCCGTGGTCAAATATTTCATTGACCACTATAAAGTTAAATTCTTCTTAACAGGCTCGGCGAGTTTTTACCTTAAAAACCTATTTGCCGAGTCGCTGGCCGGAAGAAAGTATATCTTCGAGCTGTTTCCCCTGACTTTCAGCGAGTTCCTTTCCTTCAAAGACAGCCCCCTGAAGCTGCCCGGAGATCCTCGCGAAATCAGCCGCCCGATCTATGAGTCGATTTCGCCCCTCTATGACGAATACGTCCGTTTTGGAGGATTTCCCGGCGTTGTCCTGAAATCAACCGCCTCCGAAAAGGAGCGCGCCCTCGACGAAATTTTTACCTCGTTCTTTCAGCTGGAGATTATCCAGCTCGGCAATTTCCGGAAAAACGAAATCGTTCGCGACCTGATGCTCCTTCTGGCTCAAAGGATCGGTTCCATGCTGGATATCCAGAAAATTTCCAAAGAGCTCCGCATTACTCGGCCCACCTTGTATGATTACCTGGCTTTTCTCGAAGGGACTTTTTATCTCAAGATGATCAGGCCCTTCAGCACACAAAGAAATTCGGAAATCCGCAAGATGCCCAAGGTCTATCTCTGCGACTCCGGTCTGGCCGGCCGTCTAGCGAGGTTGGAAGAGGGCAGGCTTTTTGAGAATTCGATATTCCAAAATCTCAGGCAAAAGGGGGAGATCGGATTCTATCGGCGAAAAAACGGAGTAGAAATCGACTTCATTCTAAACAAAGAGGATGGCTACGAGGTTAAAACCACGCCCCAGCCAAGGGATATGAATCTGCTCAGCCGGTTGGCTCATGAACTCCGGCTCAAGACGTTTCGGATCGTGTCTCTTAACTATACCGAGTTAGAAAACGCGATTTATGGATTCATGATCTGAAACTGGCCGGCGCTTTGCCGTGCTCTACGACGCTCCAGGCGGAAAGAGCGTCAGCCATATGAAACGTGACATCGGCTTGGCCTGGCTCAACCTGCCGCTTATTCGGCCCCCCGTGCCATCCAAGGCCTTGACAAACGCCCTCGT
>JAPKZH010000229.1 GCA_026393905.1 Candidatus Aminicenantota bacterium | reverse complement strand
ATAGGGGCCATGCCTGTCAAGGCCTCTGGCCCTCGGCGCCTCATCTACAGCTGACCTGCCTCTGGTCAATATATCACGCCTAAAAAGATTTTCAAGACTTCGAACTTGCCCCCGCTTTTTCCGAAGTCGAGGATGCCAGGAAGAGGCTGGCGGGGCTGAAGTAGTTTAGTCACAACACAAACCTCATAACCCGGAGGTCGTTGGTTCAAATCCAACCCCCGCTATTCCCTTTTTTTCTCTTATTTCCCTTGCCTTCTGCTATTTAAGAAATCCTGAATCCCTTTTTTGTCTTTAAGTGCCGATACTGTTTTTTCAGCGCTTTTAAGCCGGTTTGGTCAAATCTTGGTCAAACGGTGGCCAAGATGAAGGGGCTGTCTTTGTCTCCGCCCTTTCCCCACTGCGGAACATACGGGAAGAGGTCCGTTATTCTGAGTTCAACTTGACGCACTATCATGCTAAAATTTATAATCTCCAACGAAGGGATGAAGCAAAATCGATGCCATGAACGCTCATTCAGCGGGCACACCAAAAAACTAAATTCTTCTTTAAGACGGTTACCTTCCAAATACATAGAGGGTATTATGGAAATATTAAGGATTGGCCTTGCTCTGGCAATTCTTGCTATGGTTTATGGGCCGTCTTTGGCACAGGAGATAGACCCGGCGTGGTATGGAACGTGGAATCTAAACCTTGAGAAAAGCAAGGGCCAAGTCGGGGGATGGGCGAAGCAATCCCGTTTGCTGTTCACTCGCCAAGGCTGGGTGGAGACGGCCGTAGGCCGGAATGGCGAATTGGCTGGCTCGGCTGTCGCCTTAATGTCAGACGGAATTTGTAGTCTTATCGCCCCGGGTCCGAAGCAATCGTGCACATATCGATTTATGGACAGAACGCATATAGTAGTCACGCTTAAGGGCCCAAGCCCGATGGCCCAAATCGTGAACGTCCGGCTTCTTCCGGGTGGGACGACAGTTGAAGTGGAAGTGAAAGGAATCGATTTTTACGGTAGGCCGATCTCGTCCAGGGAAGTGTGGGAGAAAGTATCACCGTTAGGAAAAGGTACGAACAAGCGCGGTTTGAGAGGGGAGAGTTGAAAAGATCCGTCTTTATCGCTTTCGCCTCCTTGTTTTTAGCGGCCTGTTCCTCTCGCATCGAAGGGCCGAAAAGGATTGTCGAGAATGGCATCGAGGTCGTCGTCAACGACACTGGGCCATATCTGGTTAAGGGCGAGCCGCACGCCCTCTCTCTCCACGAGGAATTCCGGATCGACACGGAGAGTGATGCTCTGTCCGTTGCCGGGCTTTCGGATATCGCCGCCGTCGACGCCGACTCTCGTGGCCGGATTTACGTCTGCCAGCGAGCGAAGGGCCGGGATCCGTTGATCTTCCAATTCGACAATCGGGGGAACTTCTTGAAGTCATTCGGCAGGATCGGACAAGGACCTGGAGAGATCCAGTCCCCGTATTACTTGAGGATTACAGCAAAGGACGAGATCCCTGTATTCGACAGAAGCGCCAATAGGCTTATTTTCCTCGATCCTGATGGTCGGCTAGCGGTAACCAAGAAACTCCTTCCAGGTATCAATCTCTTGCCTCAAATGGGGATATCGCTCCTGGAAAATGGAAATATCTTAGCCTTCTATATATCGCAACGCGAGGATCAGAAGATCCAGATGCTCGTTGCCGGTCTTTTCGGCGCGGATTTTCAGAAAATCAGGGACCTCCTGGAGTGGGACGCCTTTAAGAAACCAGAGGAATATAAAAATTTCTTCCTTGAGAGGCCCGTAATTGGCGCCTCGAAGGCTGCCATCTACGTCGGCGGGGGCAAGGCAGGAAACGACATCGCGGTCTATGATCTCGGCGGCCGGTTGAAACGCAAGATCCGTGTTCCTTTCACGCCCGTGAAAGTCTCGCCTGGATCCCGGGCGGAGCTGCTAGCCAGCGCCCCTCAAAACCACCCCGCCCGAAGGCTTAGGATTCCGGATCTATTTCCGCCCTTTCTTAGCCTTTTCTCGGATGACCTTGGCCGTCTCTATATCGCGCGTTTTGAGATAGAGAAGGACTCCGGCACCAACTTATGCGACATAATTTCGACGGACGGCGGCCTGATCCTGCGGGCAGGATTAGGATACAACGACCTGTCTCGTTATCTGCTGGAGCCGCGCTCTTATGACGTTGTTATCAAAAACGACCGCTGTTATTGCGTCCGAGAGAAGGCAAGCGGTTTTAAGGAGATCATCGTGTTTTCGATGAGCTGGTTGTGAAACTGTCTCTATGATATTTTCACGAACTGGGATCTCCTGAGGGGGTCCTAAGACTGCCTTCGAGTCTTTACTCCTGTCGATATTCTCGAGCAGGTTCCGTATGCTAGTTCGAGTGCAGCAAGAATATCTATCCTATCCCTCTTGCCAGTCTAGGGAGAACTGCCTTGCGAATTCTCCTGCGTTTTAGCTCTTTGAAGCTGTTGACATTGGATTAGGGCTAGAATACATTCATTTCGGGGTTCCGAGTTATGTCATCTAAACAAAAAGCCGAGAAGAGTCGGCACGAAAGAATAGGGAATCTCCTCCCCTTATTTGGTCGATTTTTTTTAATTTTCCAGCTGCTCATCTTTTTGGGCTCTTGTCTTCAAAAACCGGCTAAAAAACAAGGCCTTTCTTTAAGGAAAGAAAGATCCTAGGACCATGGCTTTAGATTCCTCGGGCAAAGTTTATTTGCTCGATTTTAGAAAAGTAATTATTTTTTATGAAAAGGGAGGGCTTGTAAAATCATTTAGCCTCGATTTTATGGGAGTTGATATAGGAGTAAACGACAAAGGAAATTTGCTTATTTTAGGTGCAAGAAACAATCAGCTTTTTAATGTCTATGACAGAGAAGGAAAATATCTTTACTCTTTTGGCAACTTAGTCGAGATTCCCGAAGAATTTTCGAAACTGAAAGATGCCAGCCTATTCCGAACACCTTTAAGATTGTGGATAAAGGGAAACAAAATTTTTGTCATGAATCCTTATAAATATGAAATCTGTCTTTACGAAAATGAAAGTTTAAAAAGCAAATTGACGAGACGAACACCTGATTATATAAAGCCCGCGTTCAAAGAAGAGATTCCAGGTGGATTCTCTGCGGTTGTTTCCGGTAATTTTATCTGTGAGATGAAGAATACAGTGTATGTTTATTATAACGGGGAAAAAGCGTCCTGGTTAGATGTTTTCAAATATGGAAAACTCATCCAATCAATGGAAGTAAAAGGAGTTCTTGCTGCGGTAGATAATGAAGGAAAGTTCTATTTCATTGAGGGCGAGAATTATCCTAAGATCGTAAGATATTCTGAAAACATAAAGCCCTAGTCACTGGAATGTTTCATTTCAGTAGAGCTTGGATAAATACTGATATTTGCTAAGCTAAAATTTCCGTATATAGTAATTATTAGAAAGATGCCGACCCCGGCCTTCCCGAGCTTGAGGACGCCGGGAAGAGGCTGGCGGGGCTGAAGCCGGAGTAAGCAAAACTAAGCCATTTCTGGCGATTTTGTCCCGGTGGTGTCCGCACGGCGGACGCGGGGAGGAGGACTACGTTATGCATATTGATATCGATCTGCAGCCGGATTTATCATTTTTTCATGAGGGGTGGTATCGATTCGGGGATTAATAGCGGGGAAAACCATGCAGCGAAAAAAGGCAACTCCTTTGCCTTAGTGTTCCTCCAAGGGCCGATTATGCCTTTACATCGGCAGATTGAGGCGCTATATTGAAGCTGGATCAACTGTCAAGGGAGGAGGGCATGAAAAAATTCCTTTTTATTGTCCTGGGCATCATTATCGTTGGCTCCGGCTTCTCGCAGAACCTCATCCGCAACTCGGCCAGGCCGTTGAACCCACAAGCCGGAAGAATCCTGAAGCTCGAGCGTATCTTTGAGATCTCGGACGCCTCGGGCGAGTTTTTTTTCAGGTTCCCCAATCAATTTCACCTTGACGCCAAAGGATTCCTGTATTTCCTTGACGATAACCAGTTATTGAAGTTTTCGCCCGAGGGGAAATTCATCAGGAACTTCTATAAGAAGGGCCAGGGTCCGGGCGAAATAGCGTCACGATATCAGATGGTCAGCTATTTTACCTTTGGCGACGGCTTGTATGTTTACGATGGCGTGGCCAAGATCATTCACTTCGACGAAGAGGGAAAGCTCCTCGGCGAGGTCAGGCAGACCGCAGGACGTTTATTCAGACTCCTGGGCATATCGGAGGATGGATATTTCATGACCGGACAGACTAGTGGGCCCCGTGGTGGACCTACCGGATTCCAGGAGGTGGAATCTCAGGTGCATCTCGTATCGTTGGACGGAACCACCGCCGAAAAAATCCTTGGATTCACGAGCCGGACTTACCAAGGACCAAAATTTTGGTTAGATTGGGATCGGTATTCTGAAATCTTCAACCAGGCCGACGGCTCGCTCTACGTAACTCACACCTGCGAGTACAAGGTGGTCAGGGCCGACCTGGTCAAGCGGGAGATCGTCGCGAGCTTCACGCGTGAGTATCCCAGGGTCAAATTCTCCGTTCCTGACTCCATGAAGGATTTCTATGAAAAGTATAATCCGCCCAAAAAGGATTGGGAAAACGATATTTCTGCGATGTTCCTATGCGACAATAACCTGTGGGTTAAAACATCCACTTCGACTAAAAACAAGGGCAATTTGTTCGACGTCTTTGACCCCCAGGGTCGATTCCTCGACAGTTTTTACCTGAACGTCGATGGAACCCTCGCGCTTGCCCGAGGCAATTTCGTCTATGTTATCGAAAAAGATAAAGAAGAAAACTTTTTAATCCGGAAATATAAGATGGTCGACGGGTCGAAATCCTCATCACGGCCTTAAGCCCCATCAAGCCCGCGGGAGAGTGCCATTCTGGTTCTGTAGAGACCTTCAAGCGCATTCATAGGAACGTATCGGCTCTTGTTTGTCTTGGTCTCTCGGATGAACAGACGCCTTCTCTCGAAGTCCACGTTTTCCCAGGCAAGCAGGAACAGCTCTTTCGCGCGCTGAGGCGGGGGCGGTTCGAGAACCGCCCCTATATAGCTCGGCTATCCCTCTTCGCTCAAATCTTTACACCCACCTTGACACGGGTCGTGTAATCGACGGTCAGCCCCGTCTCGGCGCCGAAGCGTGCTGAAGCCTTTGCTTCCGCGGTGGCGGGGCCCAGGTTCGCGGACACACCCGCCTCATCCTTCACGCCGTAGTCAACCATCTTCACGCTGTCGCTGCCCAGCTCGTAGGTGACGTAGGGTCCGATCTTGCCGGTCAGGTTGGCCGGGCCGAGCGGGATGTTCTGACCCAGACCGCCCCACAGGGTTACCTGATCCTCGGCTGACGTCTTGCCCCAGCGGTACTCCCCCGAGACGAATGCACCTGCGGAGAACTCCACTTTCAGCATGTCGCAGTTGCCTTCGACCTTGGCGATGCCAACATTTATGAACATGGTGCCCGACCGGCACTTCATCGGATCGTCCGGCCAGACCTTGAGCGGGCGGGGAACCCAGGCTTCGCTCTTCTCCTCAAATGCCGCGCAGTCCTCCTCGGTAAGTTGGGCCATGAGCGTGGCTTCCGAGGCGGCGAGCGCGTAGAGGCTAGTCGCCTGACCCAGGATGTAACTCTGGCGGCTCATGTTGTAGATCTGGTTCGCTCTGGCGTCATGGATGTCCTTAAGCCACGGTGTGCTGAAGGCGTGGTAGTCGGAAAGGTCTTTGTGCGTGCCCTGCCAGAGCTCCTGCCAGATGGGAAGAAACCGGCCATGCACCTGCGAGGCAAGGGCGTGACGGGCGCGGCAGGCCTTGAGCTCCGCGGCCTTGATGCAGCGGTCGTCGTTGCTGCCGCAGGCGGCTATGTCGGCTTCGAGTTGCTTCAGGATGGCCATTTGCCGCTCCTGCGCTCCAGCCATCACTTCGTTAAACTTGTCCATCAGGCGCTCCGAGCGTTCGAAAATTCGGGCATCGAAGATGCGCCACAAGTCGTCGAGGACAAAGGCCTCCTTGTCGTAAGGATTTCGGAGCACGAGGCTGGAGCCCGACGATCCCGAGCCGGCCGCAGCCTCGCTAGCCATCGCCGAGGAGGCAGCCGCGGCCTGCTGTCCCAGGTCTTCGAGCTGCTTACCTCCCTCCTGGACGAGGAGTTGAAAGTCATCGAGCCGCCGGCCCGTCTCGCGCGCCGATCCGCTTATCGGCGGATCAGGCAGGCTGATCCCCTTGCCGCCGCCCTTTCCGGCCGGATGCTGAATGGGCGTGTTCTGCCCTTCGCTCTGCCGGGATCGGGATCCGGGCGATCCTGGTTTTCCTTCCCCCGTCTTGCTGTCGTCACTGTTGCGCGTCTCCTGCAGACCTGCCCGGGCGGCCGGCAGGTACATTTCGTTCATGGCCTTGCGGAAGTAGCGCGCCGCGGCGGCCTCGTCGCCCCGGCAAAGCGCGAGGTTGCCGAGACCGGTGAGGGCCGCCGGATGGTCGGCGCGCGCAGCGAGCGCCTGCTGGTAGAAGTCTCCGGCGGTTTTGCCGTCTCCGAGTGCAAAGGCCACGTTGCCCAGGTTGGTGAGGACGATCGGTGAGCCGGGCAGGAGGGCGTTCGCGTACGATAAAACCGCAAACGCGCTGTCGTAGGCACGCGCGACCTTGAGGACCGAACCGAGGTTGTTGGCCGTAAGCGCGTCGGCGGGATCCCGTTTCGCGCTGATGGCCGTGGCGTAAACTGCGGCGGACACGTCGTTGATGGAGAGGAAAATCAGGCCGGCGTCCGCGGCAGCCGCCGCACGAGGCGCCGTAAACAGGTTACGCTCCAGCGTGCGGATCCCGTCGGCAGACATGTCGCGCGCCGCCTTCTGCTGCTCGCTGATCACGAGCGCGAGGTATTCCTTCTCGGTAGGAGCCGCCCGGCCTGCATAGCTCACCTTCGGCTTCGCGGCCGGACATGATAGGCCGGTGACATCTTCCTGGGCTGATGCGGCTGCACAGAGGGCAATCAATGCCGCAGCCAATGTCAGCTTTATTCCTCTCTTCATAGGTTCCTCCTTGGAGGGTAGGAATTTGCTTTTTGGCGCGTGCCGAAATTCCTTCCCGGCTACCTCGGAATCAAAGCTTTCCATCTCACAAAAAGGATATTCCCAGTTGCGGAGCGAAGTCAAGAAAACAACGTGCTCCGAGGCGGGCGCTCCGGCCGTGTCATCGACGAAGCCGGCCGCAAAATCGGCCAAAAAAGCAAGACCTCTTTTCCCCTTGTTCAATTGACCGAAAAGCCATAGTTTGAAAACAGGCCGTTTGGTTTTATCACCAAATCGTCACTGGCAGGAGCCGTTTTCTCCACCAAAAGCTCCAGTGCTTCCACGGCACTGGAAAGGCAGGGGAGTAGGAAAAACGGGAGCGGCGGGAAGAGGGAAATCTTTATTTGGCACAGCGTAAGAATCTTGCTACAATATCATTGCTTCAGAAAGCGCGGAGGGGACCATGGTTATGCTCGTGGTGGGGATTGGCATTATCCTTAATGTCGTTTTCCTGGTCATTCAAATTCTTACTGTTGATGTTGCCAGCCGACTTCCTTTGTTCTACTTTGGGGAAGGATTCCTGGTCATTGGCAGCGTATCATTATTATTAATTCTTGGCATTTTATTGACCTATTTTGGAGCGCGGTCGGTTCGGCGTTTTAGGATTATCGTTCGGAATTCAGTTCGTATGCTTAATGAGAGAAATTATGTCGATATCAAAGAACTTTGCGGAAAATTGAAAATGAGTGAAATCCAAATAAGAAAATACATTCGGAAAGCGAAGACAAACTGTGACCTTCCGTTTAAGACTGATATCAAATAAATAAGCAGAAAAAAGGCGGGGGAGCGAATGGCATTCTGGGTGGTGAGAATTTCCTCGCTCCGGATTCGTCTATTTTATTGAGGCGGTCAATCGCGTCAAGCGTCCTTCTCGCAACCGGGAAGCCATGCTTTAAGGCCTCTGGCTTCATCCTTAATATCGCCAGGTAACTGAATAACGTTTGACTAGTTGGTAGCCCTCCTCATCTTCTTCGATCGTATATAGTTTGTATTTTCTTATAGCACGTGGCGGGGTTTTGAGGACAAGTCGAGTGAGGTAACGGCCTTCGCTATCGAAGACATCGTAATACACTCCGCGCTCATCAACCGCTTTCTCATAGGTCTCGACGATAATTCTCCCCGAATCGTCGACAATAAAGGAATGGAATGCATTGTGATGACTCGGCCAGTTCACTTTTACGTCCGGGGGCACGCCTTTGTTGCCAAAGGCAAACTTGATCCAGTCCCTTTTCTCTTCATCCGTTGTCTTTACAGGGGCATAATCTCTGATGATCCTTCGCACTAGGCGCCCATCCTTATGTAGATACCCACGGCTAAAGCCGTGGCACTTATCAAAATTCAAGCTTCGCTTGACCTAAATCCTGGATCTCTTGCCATTTTAAATACTTGAGGACCCGCCCCTCGTCTATCCCTACCGTCGTGACAAAATATCCGGGTGACCATACGACATTCTCTTTCCAATAGACCTTGGCTAACCACGAAAACTTTTTCCTCAACTCACTCGCCG
>JAPKZH010000414.1 GCA_026393905.1 Candidatus Aminicenantota bacterium | reverse complement strand
CATTATATCCAGAGCCTTAGCCGTTTCGCCCAACTCTTCGTAAATCATCGCTCGCAGCAGGTCGTTATACGGAAAGGCGCCTTTTTGCACGGCTTCCCGATGCAGGGCACTGTCCGATTCCAGCAGGCTGAGAGCTTTTATGAGATCACCCCTTAAGACGGGGAGGTAGGCCAGATAAAGATGTCCCGATTCCCGCACGAGGATATTGCTATCGGCGGCCATCCGATTGAGATACTCTTCTACCAGGCCATATTTGTCTTGTATCATATAGATAAGAGCAAGGAAATGAAGCCCCTCAAAAGAACGCGGGTCTTTTTCAAGAGCCGTATTGCCGGAAATGATGGCTTCATCGAAGCGGCCCGCTTCGGCGAGGATTTTACCCTTGGCCAAGTACGACCCCGGTACTTCGGGCGCCAGGGCGATATATCGATCCGCTACTTTAAGTGCATTCCCAAGATCCCCGGTTTTGCCATAGGTATACGCGAGAGCGCTCAGGGCCGGCGTATATTTGGGATCTATTTCGATCGCCCGGGAAAGGTAGCGAATGGCCTCGGATTTAAGAGGAAGATTCAGATTGAACAGGCCCAACCAATAGTAAGCTTTTTTGTCATCCGGTACCCTTTCAACCAGCTTCATCATCTCGGCTATGGCCTCGACATAGTTGCCTTTAATGTAGGCCGCCCAGCTTCGAATAAGATACCTTTCCCGCCAGCCGACTCGGTCGATATATCGCAGAGCCTGGTTAATAGTTTTTTCACTCTCCCAGCTCCCTCTGAGAAAGGAGAGATAATAATAGGCCATTCCCATGGTCGAATCGATGGCCACAGCCTTCACAAAATTCTCTTCCGCTCTTATCCATGCGCCGTGCTGATAATAGTCGACGCCGGCCTGAAAATAGCGATAGGCTTCCAGCGAATGGGTCGTGATGTCGGCCACGTGGGGGTCATGTTCACCGGAAGGGGATTCCCGAAGCGCAAGGTCCTCTCGGATCTGGACGGTCAGCCTGTCAACAAGAGTAAACAGGTTCATCCCGGGATCGGAAACAACCCGTTGCGCCGCCCTTACGGCACCGCTTTCTACATCGACAATCTGCGTATTGACGGCGATGCGTCCGCCATCCTGCATTATCTGTCCGATGAGTATCAACTTTGCATTCGTCCGCTTCCCTATCTCGAGAGCCTTCTTTTGACTGACTTGAGCGGTATCGCCGATATCCAACTCCGAAGAGGCATCAAAAAGGCGCTGCTCGGATACAATCTGCACGGAGGCCAGTTCGGCGAGATCGGATATCAGGAGATGAGCCATCATTTGTCCCCACCGTAGAGAATCACTCGGGTCGGCGAGATTTTCGAATTTTATTATTGCCAGACGATTCTGGGCCGCGATCGCTTCCTGACCGGGGCTAAATTCAATCTTCCAGGGCTTAAGAAGCATGACCAGCAGGAATATGATAACGGCATAAGCCGGCCATAGCCGCGACCACCTCATTTTCGATCGGGCTTCACTACCGTCGAACTTGGATTCTATGTCGCCGACAGTTTTCCTGACATCACCATCATGCCTTAAAATGAGGGACGCAGCCTGCATTTGCTTAATTTTTTCAAAACACTGGTCACATTCCGTGAGATGCTCCTCCAGCTCCTGCCGCTCCTCATCATCCAGCATCCACAACTCATAGGCATGGAACATCTCTTCATAATGCCGGTGGCTGTTCTCAGCCGTCATATTTTCCGCCTTTCTCCAAACAGGCTTGCAGCATCGAACGGGCACGCGACAAAACCGAATAGAAGTTGGCCCGAGTAATCTCCAGTTTCCGGCAAATCTCGTCGGTTGAATATCCCTGATAATGGAAATTGAGGGTTCGGATATAAATCACATTTCTTTTCCCTATTTTTCTCAGACATTCCAGAAGCTGCCGCTTAAATCCCGG
>JAPKZH010000097.1 GCA_026393905.1 Candidatus Aminicenantota bacterium | reverse complement strand
CCCGTCGACGGATACGCTGTGGGCGTAGCCGGAGGCGGTCAGAGAAGTCTCCTGTTTCGGGCTGGAGGGATCGCCGATATCAATGACCTTGAACCCCGATGCACCGTCCGCGATGAAAGCGTAGTTCCCGGAGAGGGCGATCCCTTCGGCCGTTCCATCGGTATCGAAAGCCCCGACCGGCGCAGGTTTTGCCGGAGTTTTGACATTCACGATCCGAAGCCCGGCGCTTCCATCCGCGATATAGAGGAGCTCTCCCCGCAGGACGATTCCGTTCGACTCTCCGGGGGAGTCCCACACTCCGGCAGTTTTTGGGGCCGCCGTATTTCGGATATCGACGACACGCAGTCCCTTGGGGCCGTCCGCCAAGAAGACGTAGTTTCCGTCCACCACGACATCCCTGGCCTCGCCTCCGGTGTCCAGTTTTCCCTTGAGGACCGGAGATTTGGGGTCGGAGACGTCGACGATATTCAAGCCCTTATCCCCGGCCGCCACAAAAGCCAGCCCATCTTTGACTTCAAGCGCGAAACCTCCGCCGAGATAGAGCTGGGCTATCCGGACCGGATTTTTGATGTCGGAGACGTCAAGCACGACCAGGCCGTTCATAAAGGCGCAATAGGCAAGTGTCCCTTGAATTTCAATGTCATGAACCTTTGTCCACAAGGCCGAGCCGACGTAGCCAAGCGTTCGACCGTCCTGGGCGCAAAGAGGAAACCCGTGGAGAGCGCCCAGAAACAGTGGCAGGAATATTCCCAAGAGGCCGAGTTTTGATTTGGGCATGTTCTTCGCCTCCGTCCCGGTTTAGATCATGACCTCTTCGGCCCAGCCCAGCTTGATCAACTCGATTTTTTGGGGATCGCTTGTGCCGATTCCATATTTTGTGTCTGCGATCTGGATGTGCTTGGGAACGGGCGGAAGCTCCCTCCCCGGGCCCAACTCTTTGCCGCGTTTGGCCATGATCAACCGCAGGCCGATCGTATCCACGGCCACCGGGTCTTGGCCGACGATCAGGCCCTTATAATTCCAGACATAGCGGCGGCTGAAATTGTGGGGCCCGAGCCCGTGATATTGCGGGGTCAGAGCGCAGAGGACGTTGAGCCGCGTCTTTCCTTTGACCTGCGGGAGGTTGAAGAGGGAGCCCAGGGCGGCGCAGTTGTCGGGGTGATAGGCCGGTTGGGATTCCCCGAACATGATGTAGTTCTTGATACAGCCGGACATTCCGGCCAGGTAATGGGTTCTGACAGGACGAGCGTTGATCAAAGCCGTGGATTTCACGAAGATCGGGTTGGTCCTGACAGTGTGGTCATCAATGCCGATGTTTCCTTCTTTCACGCCGGCGTCGATCAAGCGGCGCTTGATGGCTTTTTCCACCTGCGGCGGGGTCGGAAGATAGGACCAGACATTGCTCTTGATGCCGACGATGTCATCGGGCTTGACCAGAAGACGGAAGGCCGCCACAGGGTCGCCTTGGTCGAGTAACTTCATGACGGCTTCGTCCAGCATCTGCTGGATGACCGGCTCGTTGAATTGAGAGCTTTCGTCTAGAGCTTCAGGATGGCGGATCAGAATCACCCGGGACTTCTTCGCACGAACCGAGGAGTCTTGGGAAGAGCCGGCGGCGGCAACGGTCCCGAGCACGGCGAAGGTTGTGCCTCGGATAAAATCGCGGCGGGTCATGATCTGTTTCATGTTGACCTCATTTCGGAGGGAATCGGTGGGCGGAGCGAAGGCCCTCCCCAACTTCTTTCGATTTGGCCTCAAAGACAATCAAAAAAATATCTTTTAAGCTTTCCTCCAAGGGATAGAAAAAGCTTATTTTAATGGCCCCTGTTTGTCAACGCGGTGAATTCCCCGCCATGCGCTTGTTTTTGTGTTATTTGTGAAAAAGAGCTATAATTTTAGGAGATTCAGGAAAGATACAGGAAAGATATTGGAGGTCGTCATGAAACATAAAAGGATTTTCACCGGGGCGCTGGTTTTTCTTGGCGTGTGTCTGCTTTGGGGATGGGTCCTTTCCAAGGACGTCGTGAAAAGCAGCTGGACAGTCGCTCCCCCGGCCATCGACGGGGTCAAAACCGATTGGACAGGGGCGGCATTCCTGACGGAGAAAGGGGTCAAAGTGGATTATGCCTTCATGAATGACGGCAGTCATTTGTATATCTTTTTGGCTTTTAAGGACCCCAAATACCTGAGCAACATCGAGGCCACGGGCATCAACGTCTATTTTACGACCGAGGGCAAAAAGAAAACGGACCATGGCCTTCGATTCTATAAAAGGAAAGCCACGGGGGATGAAGTCATCGCCCTCATGGAAAAAAGGGGCGAACCGCTCACGGATCAGGATAGGGCCAGCCTTCAAGGCCAAAAGATTTTTTATTTGTATGACTGGCAGCCGATAGACAAAAATATTAATCCCATCCTGCCGGCCTCTCCTGGAACACCACCTGATTATCCCGTATTCAAAGGCAAGATGATTGAGAACGCCTGGACCTATGAATTCAAGATTCCTCTGGCCAAAAACGAAGCCCTCGGCGGCGGCGGGGGAGGTGGTGGTGGCGGTGGTGCGAGGACAGGAGTGCCCGGGGGCGGAGGATCGCAAGGAGGCGGCAGCCCTAAACAATATGACTTCTGGCTGGATGTCCAATTAGCGGCAAATAAATAGACCGATCCCAGCGCCCCGTCTCATTAGTTTCTTGATCCAGTATTTCGCAGAGCCGGGGCACTTCCAAGGGGGAGTCAAGCTCCCCGGCGGTTGCGCGTTCAAGGGAGTATCTTTATTTCTGCAAGATATTTGCGAAACGCGCAACTAGCGGCTTCGTCAAAGACAGGGGACGATCCCAGGGCCGTTCCCTTTTTATGGGTCATCGGTTTCCTCCCGACTGTCACGAAGAGAATGACGGCCGAGGCTGACGCCAGGAGCATCGATATCCGCCAGGCGGTCCTGAGCAAGAATCCGACCATCATCCAGTGGGAGTTTGTCCAGAAGCTGGCCCCCAACATCCAATGGGGCA
>JAPKZH010000034.1 GCA_026393905.1 Candidatus Aminicenantota bacterium | reverse complement strand
CAAGAACTGGGTGAAGCTGCAGGAGGAGTACGAATGCCTGTACTTCGCCGCGGACTGGCATGCGCTGACCACGCACTACGACAGCACCGAATCGATCTCGGAGTCCGTCTGGGAAATGTTTGTCGACTGGCTGGCGGCGGGAATCAATCCCCCGGGAGGCCTATCGGGCACGTGCGGCAGTTCCAGCGACTACGACGGGGGGACGGTGACGTTTGCCAATGTCAAAGACTACTGGCTCGACGTGACGGGTTACTATCCCGGCTTGTCCGCGGGCACAAACGGCTATATCGGAAACGGCAACGGAAATATTCTCTATTTGAACGATAACGGGATCCAATATCCCATCGCCCAGAACGTCGAAAACCTTCAGTTCCAGTACAACGGCGACCTTGATAACGACGGGAACCTGGACGGGATCCTGGATTGGAATGCCAATTGGTCACTCGACCAGATCGGCCGCATCCGGCAGGTGCGGGTCTGGGTCCTGGGAAAAACAAAGAACAAGTTCGTCAGCGTCTCGGGGACGCCGCCCGACAATATCCATCTCTACCGGCGTCCCAGAGTCGCCGACACGGACCCGGCCGGTGCGGACGATCTCTGCCGGCGGTTCCTGCTGGATTCGACGGCCAACATCAGGAATTCGACTTTGAATATCTATAATACGGGCCAGCGATGATGAGGGAGCTATGAAACATCCAAGATTCACTCTGCCGAAAAGAATTCTCAGCCGCAAGGCCGGCCGGGAAAATGGCGTGGCCCTGATCATCGTCATCATCGTCCTGGCTTTTATGTTTACGGTCGGGCTGACCCTTCTCAGCGTGACCCGCTCCGGACCCAACGTGGCGGGGAACATGCGCTGGCACCAGATGGCCTTCAATGCCGCGGAAGCAGGAATCGATACCGCCTTGAAGTACATCAGCGAGAACATGGCGGATTTCTATGGCCAGTACCGGACGACCTATAGCGGCTCGCCGGGCCTGGACGACCCGGCCAGTCCCAGTTTTTTCCGCAAGCTCACCGACGAGCAGATTCTGGCCGATATCGCGGCCAATCCCGATAACTATATTTATTCGAACGTGGTCATGCCCGATGATAACAATTTCACTTACACGGCCTTCGTCGTCGATGATGACGGCGGAGGACCGACGCCGGATTCCACGGATGCCATTCTTGTCTGCATCGGCCACGGCCCGCAAAACACGTTTGTCCGGTTGGAACTCACCATTGTATTTCAATGATTTTTGCCATAGATAGGAAAAGGAAAAGGTGACGGCCATGAAAAAAAATAAGCCAATTTTTTTGCTTTTTGTCATCATCGCCTCGGCAGCCCTCTATCTCAGCCTGACGGGCCAGATGTGCGAAACGCAGAGCGGCTCCATCGTCGGCTATCGCGGCGGCGACACGTCTACGATCGCCGTGATGGACGGCGTGAGCAACGACGTCAGCGGCCAGCATTTGCGGCTGAAGGCCAAAGGCGCCAATTTTCAGCCGTCCAGCAACTACCCGGTGACGACCAACTACCGCATGACGGGGGCCTCCGCAGACTTCAACAATGACGGCTACATAGACCTGGTCGAAGGCGGCCGTGGAACGGACTACAACACGAACGGAAGCCTCGGGAATCTCAATCCCAATGACAGCAATTTATCGATTTTTCTCTGCAAAGGAATCGACCCCGTCACCCCGACGAAATTCAAGTTTGATGGGCCCTATTACATTTTGTATGAGAGCAGCGCCCTGAGCAAGACCTACGAAATCATGGCCCTGGGAGCCGGAGACTTTGATAGAGACGGGGATGCGGACTTCGCTGCCCTGAGCTGGCAGGGACGGCTTTGGATCTTCAAAAACTTGTTTATGGAAAATGCCATTCCCGTCGGGGGTGTTCCCGTGTTCAGCACAACCGTCACCCTCCTGGGCGACTTGATCAATGACGGATACGGAGAATGGGGACAGGGAAGCGCCAACTGGCGGTGGGAAAGCAACATCGCTTCTGTCGATATCGACAAGGACGGCGACCTGGACCTGATTGTCGGCGTTCCTTCCCGGTGGGCCTCGACCCGCTACGGAGAAGTCGTCATTTTCATCAATAATGGATCAGGGACTTTTTCCAGATTAGCCGGGACGATCAATCCCTACCCCAATAACGCAACATATATTTACGGGGTTACCGGCGTTGCCGTGGGAGATTTTAACGGGGATGGGTATATCGATTTTTACGTCGGGTCGGCAAGTGACCGGACGTTATATTATTACCGCAACAATGGTTCCACCACTTTTACGAATGTCAACAGCAAAAAGATCACCATTCCGGCCAGCCACGGCACCTGCTCGTTTCTCTCAGCGGGCGATCTGGATACCGATGGCATTCCCGACATTGTCCTGTCCACGGATGGATCTGCGGGTGTCAATGTGCCAGGCGGCTATGTGTATTGGCTGAAGAATGACGGCGCCGCAAATTTTACCCTCAACTGCATTCCATCGAGCTGCGCCAAGGTTTCTTCGTCCAGCGACCTGGATTCGGGTGCCATCGGCGACTTCGACAACGACGGAGATCTCGACTTTTTCGTGTCCGACGGCAACGACTCGCTGAACTGCTATTTCTTCATGAATGATATTTTCCCCATCTATGTTTCGCAGGGAACGACCTCTTCGAAAAACCTCCTCGAGTGCTCCTTTATCACGTCGGACAATGCCGTTGTCTCGGCCACGATCACGGTCATTGAAACCAAGCCCCTCGGGACAAAGATCATCTACTACCTGTCCAACTCCGACGACCAGAGCGGAAATCCTAAGTGGGAAGGACCGGTCACGCCCGGGGTGGAATTTACCTTTGAAAGCCCCGGCTCCTTCCTCCGCTGGAAGGCCGTCCTGGAAACGACGAATGAAACCACAACCCCGAAAATCCACAGCTTAAGCCTGAACTACAAATACATCACCAAAAGAGAATATTCCCGCACATCCCACGCCCTGACGACGGCCAACGTCAACCTCACGCGTCCCGGCGAAGAAGATGTCCTGTACTCGGCATCGTTCGAGTTTCCGAATTGGAAGGGCCACCTCCGTTCCTGGGATGTCACGTCCCTCACCCTGCCCTATTCCAAGAGCTCCGACCTGAGGAATATCGCGAATGTCGGCGCTAAATTCGTCGTAGACGCCGGCGAGGCCTTGAGCACTCGCAGTTGGAGCACCCGGATCGTCTATACGGTCTATGATCAGCAGGGCGATGAAATCATGAATGACCGAACGGATTTCAGCATCGCCAATAAAGCCCTGCTCGAATCCTATCTCGGGCTGGGCGTCGGCAGCCCCGAAACTGAGCCTCTGATCAGGTTTGTCCTGGGCGACGGCCGGGCTTGGAAGCTCGGCGATATCAACCACTCCTCTCCCCAGGTCCTGGAGCCGCCCTACGGCACCCCCTCTCAGATGGGCGATGGCTATGCGGAGTTCAAGGAAGCCAACAAGAACAGAGAGCGGGTTATCATCGTCGGCGCCAATGACGGGATGCTCCATTGCTTCGACGCAGTAAATTTGAACGAGCTCTGGGCGTTCATCCCGAACAACCTTCTCTACAAATTGAAGAACATGAGGGTCACGGACCCGGATTGCGGAGTTTTCCTCTTCCATCATTACTTTATCGACGGTTCGCCGGTCATCCGCGATGTCTATTACGGCGCCGCCTGGCATACGGTCCTCGTCTGCGGCCAAGGCATGGGCTGGGGAAGAGACCACGGTTTCTACTATTTTGCCCTCGATGTGACCGACCCCATGGCGCCCATTCCTCTATGGGAGCTTACGGATCCGACTATGGGAGAAACATGGTCGGTGCCGTTTGTCGGGAAAGTCGATATCAGTGGAACCCCGACATGGATCGCCTTCATGGGCTCCGGATACGACACATGGGATCCGACCGAGCCGGCAGGCAACTACTTCTATGCCGTTGACATCGCCACGGGCCAGATCCTGAAATCCATTGAAGTCAAGGAGAACGGCGAGCCGGCCAGCCCGTTCGGCATTGTCAACACAGTGCCGGGCTCTCCCAACGGCGCCGACAACGACCGGGACGGCAACATCGAGTACGTCTATTTTGGAGACCTGCATGGACGGTTCTGGAAGATCGACTTGACGACCGGCATCAATCAATGGAAGGCGGAGGTGATCTACCGCGATCCTTATTATCACCCGATCGTGACCAAGCCGGCTGTGTACGTCGATTTGACGACCATGGTTGTCACGCTTTATTTCGGCACGGGCGGAGACGAAAAGGCCCCCGGCACGGAATACTATTCCTTCGTTGCCCTGAAAGATGGCGGGGCGACGGGCGTCGTTCAGTGGTACTTGGGACCCGCAGACCTGGCCGTCCGGCTCGGGATTGATAACGCCCTCAAAAAAGGCGAATTCCTCCAGGGAGAAAAGATCTGGGCGGACGACGTCATCGCCGACCGCCTGGTCTATATCGCGACCCTGACGGGCAACATCGAAAGCCTCAATCCCTGCATGACTCTGTCGGGCA
>JAPKZH010000465.1 GCA_026393905.1 Candidatus Aminicenantota bacterium | reverse complement strand
GCTCATCCACCACCAGAAGTCGACCGGGCCGATCGAACGAAAAATAAAGAGAGGGACAAAGAGAACCGCGGCGAGAAGGGCGATAAGAATCGAAAGGCGCGTCTGAAAATAATTCATGATCATGGAGAAGAGATTGGCACTCTCGTTTCAGTCGTTCGCAAAAACCATGGGGCCATTAAGCCGCACCTCCACTCACAATGGCCTGCAACCTACATCAATTTCAGGATCAACTGCAGCCAGAGGGCGGCCGTGCATAAGAGCCCGAACACCAGGTTATATTGGGCCGTGGCTCCGTCCAGGATGATGAAATCCAGAGGCTGCCGCGGGTCGTGCCTCCGCAAAGCCCTCTTCCAGAGGTGAAGGGCGCGGGGCAAGGCCAGCAGAATGACGCCAAAGGTGAACGGTATGGGGATAAGGGCCGGCGAAATAAGCCTGGGGATCAGCATGAGGCCGAAAATGATGGCCATTGAGCCGAAAAGTAGAAACCCATAATAGACAAGCGATCCCCGATCGCCAAGGATCGAGGCGAATGTCTTCACCCGACGTTCGGCGTCCGAGACCGTGTCGCGCCAGTTATTAGCATGGAGGATGGCGATGACTAGCATGGCCATCGGCACGGTCCAGAGAACCGGGATGCAGGAGAAGGTCCGCGTCTGGACGACCCAGGCGCCGAGCGATCCCAGAAGGCCGAAGTTCAGAAAGACCGCCAAGTCTCCCAAGGCATGGTATTTCAAGGCGGTGTAAAAAACGCCTATGACCAGGCCCGCCCCGCCGATGATCAACAAAACCCTTCCCGTCATGGCGACAAGGCCGAGGCCGATGGCGATGCCGATGATGAATAGAGCGGCCGACCCGGCGGCCACGGCTTTGTCCGAAAGCCAGCCTCGGACGATCGCTCCGCTCACCGGCGTGACCTCCTTGTCCAGGCCGCGCCGGAAATCAAAGACATCGCTGAGCATATTGGCGGCCGAGTGGAGGATGACCATGGCCAGCAGGGCCAGCAGAAAACGAAATGGCTCCAGGCGGACGCGGCCGATGACGACGGCCAGCGACGTGCCGAAGATGACCGGCATGGTCGAGGCGGGGAGAGCCCAGGGCCGGGCGGCGATGACCCATTTTTTTATGAGGGAAGGCTGTCCTTTTATCTCCGTCATAACTACGCTCCTGCCGTGGACGATAAAGTCCCATTATAAAAAAGAATGGGCTTGAATAAAAGCGCGGCGGGAATATCGCGGCCGGCGTCCCTGCCCGAAGGATTCAGCGGCTTTCCGGGGGAGCTTTCCTTTTGAAGTAAAGGATGGAGTCCTTGCTGCTTCCCCAGTGGTAGCCGAGATGGAACGGCAGTTTTTTGACCTTGGTTGGATCGGCGTAAGCTTCCTTTAGATCCTTCTGCTCGACGCCGGCAAAATCGCTGACCGGCTTGATGTATTCGCCGTAGAGCTGGGCTTCCCAGTCTTTGGCCGGAAAATACCTGTAGGGAATTCCCGTGTCGTCCTCGAGGACGAACCGGCTTTTGGCCAGGACCAAGTTCCGAATGTTGGAAAATTCCCTGTAGTGCATCAGGTAGGAAGCGGATTTGACGAACGTTGTTTCAAAACGGAGATTGTCCAGATAAAGATAAAGCGCGGAATCCTTGCGGAACACATCATCGACAAGATCGCAGGAAAAATAATGGACCGTCCGGACCCGGTCCGAGCCGCTCGTTACAAAATCGATCCTCACGCCGTATGGGCGCCGGAACCGCTTTTTGGGAACGGCAAAATCTGCTTCCAAGAGCTCTCCCTTCTCCAACAATTCGCTACGCTTGATCCCGGCAATCTTGTGGCCCGTCTTTTCCAGAAAAAAGCAGATGACGGGAAGGACGCCGTCGACTTTATCGTTGGTCAGTGTCGCGTTCATGTTTTTGGTGATGAAATAGCTCTTGTGGAAGAAATCGGACAGCGCCGCCGTGAGATTTCCCGTATAGTTCCCGACCTGCTGGGGCAGGGCCTTTGCGAAATCAGGCAGCTTCCCGACAAACTCAAGCCCGAGCAAAACATAGGCATCAGCGTCAGGGAACAGCAAAAAGGCGGTCAGAAAATCGGGGCCGCCGAACGGATAAAACAGGACCCTGGTCGCAGTGTTGGCCTCGGCCATCTCCGCGTCCGCCCAAATTTTCATCGGCTGCAGCCGTTTTGTGTCGAGATCCGCCCAATTCTTTCCGAGCGTTTCAGAGAAATTTATCCATTCTGCGCTTTCCTGAAGGGTCTTCAGGGGCTCCGCTGAGCAGGGTAGGCCGCTGATGAACCTGGCCACTTCATCATAGACATTAGCTGCAGGTTGGGACGGGAAGACCTTAGCCGCCTCCTGTCCGATCAGGTGGTCCGCCGCGAACAGGGGCGGGAAAATGGCGATGGTCACAACAGCGAGGAACAGGATGAAACGAGTCGTTCTCATGATGGCACCTATAAAGCTTTTCCCAGTCATGATAGAGGATTCCGCGCGAAATTTCCACTGGGGCGGCGCCCAGCCGGGCGGGAAAGCCCCTCCAAATTGACTGAAGGACCCGCGTCCTGTTGCCGGTTTGTCTTAAGCGGTTCTTTTGATGACGACCAGGGTCCGGTCGTCGGCGGGGTCGGCCTTGGCCGTAAATTCGTTCAATCCATCCAGGATGGTCTGGGTCAGGTCGAAGGCGGACGCTTTCTTGCTCTTGTGGATAATCGCGGTCAGCCTTTCGACCCCGAATTCTTCGTTGTTCTTGTTCCTGCTCTCCGTGATCCCATCCGTATAAAGAAGCAAGATGTCACCGGGGCCGATCGCCTGACTGCGCAGGTCGTACGTCATCGAAGGCAGCATGCCCAGGCACAATCCGCAGCTATCCAGGTATCCGATCTCCCCCGACTTTTTCATGAGGAACGGCGGATTGTGGCCGGCGTTGACATAGTGGAGCTGGCCCGTTTCCTTGTCCAGCTCGCAGAAGAAGAAGGTGATGAATTGGTTGATGGCCGAACTGAGGTGGACGAAATTGTTCAGCTTGACGACCATCCCCCCCAGGTCGTATCCGGCATGGACCTCAGCATGGAGGTTGGCCCGGAGGGAAGCCATGAGCAGCGATGCGCTCACGCCTTTCCCGGAGACGTCGGCTATGGCGATGCCCAGGTGGCAGGGGTCGATCGAGATGAAATCATAATAGTCCCCTCCCACCTGTTGGCAGGGGATGTTCTTTCCGGCGATCTCGTAATTCTGGCAGGACGGATTCTCCTTAGGGAAAAAATTGCTCTGGATCTCGGCCGCCAGCTGCAGCTCGCGCTTCATTTTTTCCGTCTCGATCTCCTGTTCGATGCGGCGCGATTCCTCGATCTTGATGGCGGCCAGGTTGGAGAGGAGCGTCAGCAGCCGGAGATCCTCGTCGCTGAAGGCATCGAGCAAGGAGATCCGATCGGCGTAGATGATCCCGATGATCTCCGTGTTGTTCCAGAGGGGGACGCACATCGCCGAATGAATGCCCGAGTTGATGATGCTGTCCTTGGCGCTGAACCGCGGGTCGATAGCGGCGTCCGAGGTCAGCACGGACAGTTGCTGTTCGAAGGCCATGTTGACGATGCTCTTGCTGACCTGAATCTTCTGGTTCTGGAAGCGCTTGTTGTCGATGCGGATGACCCGCGGGATGAGCTGAACCGGATTGCCTTCCTTCAACATCAAGATGCTCCTGTCCATCGGCAGGTGCTCGGAGATGATGTTCATGATATGGTCCAGGAGCTCGCTGATAGGCTTGTGAAGGACCAATGCCTGGCTGACCTCGCTCATGATGGAAGAAATCTTGTGCTCGGTCCTGATCTGCTCGATATCCCCGAGGGGCGGGAAGGCCCGGATGGTCGTCTTCGTCGGCGGCTTCTTGAGGATGATGTCCCGGAACGGGATGATGGTGTTGACGTTCGTCGTCGACGACAGGGCGTCCGTGACTTCCACGTTGGTCAGAAGGGGCTTGTCAAAAATGACCCGAACAGAGCCGACGAGGATCTCATCGCCCTTTTTGAGCTCGAGCTCGCCGGCGATCTTTTTGCCGTTGACAAAGGTGCCGTTCTTGCTGCCGCTGTCCTTGACGGCATACCCCGTCCCGATGGGGTAAATCGCGGCGTGGTGGCTTGAGCAGAAAGGATCGGGGACGAAAATCATATTGTCCGAGGACCGGCCGATGGTCACCTTCTCCGTGCCCAGGGAAATGGTAAAGAAGTCGCCCAATTTGGGATAAATATACAGCGTCGGCATGCGTACCTTTTCCTCGATGAAGATTATATCCCTAGAGACGGGTCCATTTCAAGACTGTTCCGACTTCTCCAGGGCTTTGAGGTACTTGCGGGCGCTGCGGGCCTTGTCTTCGAGGGGGCTGTCCTCGATCAGGGGCAGCAGCGCCTCCTTGACTTCCTTTTTGAGCAGGTTATCCAGGAGTTCTACCGAATAATCGATGGATTTCCTCGACCCGGAACAGATGTTCTGGTAAGCCCGGATCATATCGTCATGGGAATAGACAAGGCTCAACAGCTCAAAGATCTGCTTGAGCGCCCGGCCGAAATTCTTCTCCAGGTCCTCGGTCAGGACGGCCCGCTGCTTGTCTTTCTTAAGATCATTGAGCTCGATGAGAAGGAGGTAGCTTTTCTTGATCAGCCGGCGGATCTCGGGCAGGATCTCTCTGTCCCGGAATTCGACTTGGGGATAGAGGGATTTCATCTTGTACATGCCCTCGATCATCTCGGCTTCGACATCCTTATGGCCCTTCGGCAGTTCCGTCGCCAGCAGGTCGGCCGCTCTTTGATGCCCGATCCGGGCTAGGATATCCGGGATTGCCTTGCGGATTACGATATCCACGTCCGGGTCCACCAGGTAGTCCCGCAAGGTCCCGGTGATCGAGCCGCCGTAGGCGATGAGCGTTTGAACGGCCGCCTCGCGGAGGGCCGGTTTTGTCAGGTGCGGAACAATCAGGGGAACGAACTCCCGCTTTTTTTGCTTGCCGGCGCTCTCCAGGGCGTACCGAACGACTTCCGAAGACTCATGAGTCAGGAGCTTGGCGAGGTTCTGGATGAGGGGGGACGCGGGGTCCATGATGCCGAGGATCTTGGCCACCTCCATCTGGGAGACCTCGGGCTCCGCGCCCACCCCGCTGGTCACTTTGTCGATATGCTCTTTCATCAGCTCCTGGTACACGTCCATGGACATGATCTCCCGGATATCCGCATCGAGGCTTTCCTCCTCGATAGAGTCGTCGAGGGCCGGGACAAGCGCCTCCCCGTCCAGCTCCAGGAGCGTGTCCAGTGAGCAGGCCTGCACTTCGGCAGACTTGTAGGAAAGAATCTTTTTGAGCTCCGGACTTAGCTTTTCATTTTTAATCAGGTCGAACATGTTCATGGCGTATAAGACAGAACTGCGCTGCCGGCTCTCGAGCGTATCAAAGACGAGCTTCGTCATGTCGACATCGATCTTCTCCGCCACGAACTTGTCGGCGTCCGGCCATTTGACTCTCAGGTTCTTTCTGACGATTCCCACGTATTCCTTGATGATCAAAAGAACAAGAAAAATCCAGAGGAGAATAAAGGCCACGGTAAGAACGCCGATGGCCTTCATGGCCCGCATAGACTCAGGTGTAATCTCCTTCTTCAAGGCAAATCCAAATGCCGCCAATATCAACAGAAGGATTCCGGCCAGTGCGTCCGCTAGCTTATTAATAAACATATCGATGAAGACCTTGGCCTTGTACTTGATATCGGGAGGAATCGGAATATAGAGAAGTTCCCGAGTGGATTGACTGAATGTATGGGTAAGACTTTTATCTGCCCCCTTGACCACGACGGCCCAAGCCATGAGGCCAGCCCACGGGACGAAAAACAGCGAGCCGACTCCTAACATCAAAATAGCGGGCGAGACGAGCAGGGCGACCCGGATGCCGAAATTCTTCAAGACCCTGTTCGTCAACAGAACATTCAGAAAATAAGACACCACGAGCAGTCCCGCAGAGAACGTGCCCATAAATATCGTTTTTTGATCCGGATCGGAAAAAGTCTTTTGCACGGCCGCGTTGAATTGGGTATCCATCAATGTCGAGACGACAAAACCGGCCAACATCATTCCGCTCAGAATGATCAAGTAGCGGTGTTTTGTCAGAATCTTCAAGCTTTGAAGATAGCCCACTTTTTGTTTTTTTAGATCAGCCTTCGGACGGCCCGTTTCCTTCACCATATCCGGATGAATTTTAGGTACCTTCTGGACAATCCATAGACAAACGACCAAAAAGCCGGGACACAAAAGGAGGAGATTGTGCGTCCCCATGGGCTTAGCGAGAAATCTGGCCAACAACGATCCTACAATCCCGCCCAGAAGACCCCCATTCACGAAAAATCCGATCAGCCGCCTGAACTGACGCGGCTGCATAATATCGTTGACCAGGATCCAGAATTGAGTGATGGACGCGGCCAGGAAGATACTCGACCAAAAATAGTAGATCGTGTACCATCCTTCCCAGATCTGGCTGGTATCCCCGAGATCAAACAAAAACCAGAAAAGAAACAGGCAGGCGATAAAAAAGACCAGGCTCAAGGAGATATAGAGTCTCCTGTTCAGGCGCTGCAGCAGCTGGGAATTCCACGAAACGGCAAAGCCCATCACCACGGCCGTGATGATATAAGCATAGGGCAGTCTGCGGGCGCCCGCATGCTGCAGGAAGAGAGACGTGTTGACCGCCTTGATCACATACGCCGATGCCGTGATCAGAAAAAAATGGAAGAACATCCGCAGGGCGACCCGCGATTCCTCGGGCTTGACGTCCGCGAGACGCTTGAGAATCCTGTAGAACGGTCCTTCGGACATGAAACCTCACACGGTCTTATTCGCGGCCGTGAAATCCTCCAAAACCGGAAAAATCAAGTCCCTCATTTCCTTCTCGATCGTATAGTCGAGAAGCTCCAGGGCATACGCCACCGAATCCTTTGTCCGGACCTGGATGTTCTGATAGGCCCGGAAAATATCCTCATGGGAATAAACCAGTCCCAACAACTTGAAGATATTGATCACGGCCGACGGCTTTTTCTCATGGGCGTAACGAACGACTTCCTTGACAATGAGCATCCTGACGGCCTCTGGGGAAACCGGAAGATTCGGCGTGCGCGAGCGGATCTTATCCAGGGCGTCGATGAGGTCGGACTGCAGCTCCTCCTGGTTTTCCGCCAGCGCCTGGAGAAGGAACTCGGCGACGTCCGGCGTTCCAATCCCGGCCAGGACGGAGGTGACCGCTTCTCGAACAACCAGGGGCTCGGCCGGATCTCCCAGATAATCGCCGAGCATGCCGATAATCTTGGGCCCATATTTCTCCAAGGCCGTCCTGGCGTCCTCCCGGGACAAAGGATCGGTCAATTTCCGGATCAAAAGAGGCACATACTCTCTGGCTTTGAACTTCGCGGCGGCTTCCATGGCATAGCGGCCGACCAGGGAAGATTCGTCCCTGAGAAGCTCATCAAGTCTCCCGGCCAGCGGCGAACCGGCATCCATCAGGCTGATGGCTTTGGCCAGCTCCATTTTCGCGGTCTCTGCGTCTGGCCCTTTCTCCTGGATGACCTTGTCGGCAAAGCCGTTCATCAGATGCTGGTATGATTCGAGTTCCATGATCTCCTGGATTTCTTTCTGGAGGACCTCCGGCGGCAGTTCCTCGTCCGGGTGGACGGTCCAGGGCGACTCCTCGGCTTCCATCAGGACGCCCAGGGAGGCGACCCTGATTTCATCCGATTCGTACCCGACGAGCTTTTTGATCTCCGGCGTAAGCTTGTCTTTTTTCAAGAGGTCGTAGAGGTGCATTGCGTATAGATCGGAGCTGCGGTTCTTGCTTTCGAGGGCGTCAAAAACAAGCTTGGCCGTTTCCACATCCATGGCTCGATCCACGATCCGGTCGCCCCGCTCCCATTCGCGCCCCAGTTTTTCTTTGACCGTGCCGACATACTCTTTGCTGACCTTGAGGTTCAGGAAGATCCATGCCAGAAGAAAGCAGGCGGAGACAGCACTCACGATTTGGACTCGGAAAGAGGGATTTTCGGAGCTGGACGGCGCAAGGAGGAAAACGCCGAAAAGGATCGCGCCGCCTGTCGTCTTAGAAAACCGGTTGAGAAACATATCGATAAAGGTTTTGGCTTCGTATTTCTTCTCCGGGGAAACGGGGATATAGAGGAGCTCTCGGGCCGACTGGTTGACCGAATAGGAGAGGCTTTTATCACTTCCCTTGATGGTTATGGCAAAAAACAAGAAAGGCCAGGCGGCAATGCCCAGGGAACAGAGGATAAGAATGGCGGGGTAAATAAGGAGGGGCAGTCGGATGCCAAAACGCTTGACAAGGTTGCTCGTCATCAAAATCTGGAACAGGAACGAAAAGACGAGCAACCCCGCATTGAACTTTCCGAAAAAGCTGGCCCTATTGTTCGTGATCTTCTCTGCGATGATGTTTTTAGATTGCCAGTCGATAAACGTCGCTACGATTCCCGTCAGGATGACGACAGCGGCGAGAAGCTTCAGATAACCGTCTTTCCGGACCGTATCAAAACAGACTTTAAAGCCCGCCTGTTCGATATCCTTTCTCTTTGACGGCGGCTTTTGAGCGCCATCAAAAGCCAGCCCTGTCGCTTTTTTCTGCCAGATAAAAATGGCCCGTTCGGCAAAAACACAAATGACGAGCAGGGCAAGGATAAAGATCAAGAGTTCGTGTGTCTCATTCTGTCTGGCAAAAAATGCCGCCAACATGCCTCCGGCGATCCCGCCGAGGATTCCGCCGCTGCCGAAGAACCCGATGAGCCGCTTGGCTTCCCGCGGGTTGAAAATATCATTCACGACCATCCAGAACTGGGTAATAGTAACGACGACAAAGACATTAGCCCACATCCAGTACACAACTGGCACCCAGACCCAGCCCTTGGGCAAAAGCAAGAAAAATAGGAACGACGTCAGGATGAAAAACAGAAGGCTGAAAGTGATCAAACGATAGCGGGAAAGCTTGGCCTGCATCTTGGAGTGGAAAGAAACGACAAGGCCGACCAGGAAGGCGGTCGCATAGGCATACGGAAGTTTATCGGGCCCAAGTTCATCCAAGTAAGCGGCGTCCCGAACGGACTTGATGATCATGAACGGCGCGGTGATCAGGAAAAAATAGGAAAAGAGAAGGAGGGCGATCCGCTCTTCCCCGGGCTTGATATCGACGACGCGGGAAAGAATCCGGGACAGGCGGTTCTTCGCCATCGAGTGACTCAAGCCCTCAGGTTAGAGACGGCTAATCCTTAAAGAAGCTTTGGAGCGCGGTTTCTTCGTCCTCGACGAGATATAGCTGGCCAGGATCTCACCGACGCCGAAGCTGTCGATGAACTCCACTTTGTCGAAATTGAGCAGGATGTGCTTTTTCCCCGTCTCCAGCTGGTCCTTGACGAGCTGATGGAGCGTCACGTCCGTGATGTCGGACCTCTTGATCTCCCCTTCGATGTCGAAGATCACCACACTGTTCTTTTCCCGTTTGTTGATGATCATGGATTTCGCTTCCTAACTAGCTTTTATCAAAAGCCTATCTGAAAGTCAACTCGGCGGGAAGGGCAGATCACAGCCTCCTCCGGATCTTATCCGTTTCGCCGACGAGGATATAATCCTTGTCCGCCTGATCCAATAATTTCCGGGTCTTTTCATATTCCTGCCGGGCTTTCTCCAAGTTTCCTTTTTGGAGATGGATTTTCGCCAGGCTGATATGGGCAGCGGCATAATCG
>JAPKZH010000364.1 GCA_026393905.1 Candidatus Aminicenantota bacterium | reverse complement strand
CGCAGCTGGCCGCCAGGAAGACGATGAAACAGAGACAAAAGACTTTCCGGAGGCGTTTGCTCTTCGAGCCAAAGATGAAAGCTTGATGTCCTTGGAATATCTTAATCATTTTGTCCGTTTGGCTTTTTCTTGGACTGAATTTTCCATTATATCCTAAGGAAACGTTTCGCCGTCAATATAAATTTAGCCGCTTCTTTAGACGTTATTAAAGGCGTCTGTCTTCCATTTTTTTTGATAACATCGGCTTCGGGTCTGCCGTGTGCGCTATTGATTTGGCTCGGGCAAGCCGGACACTCTTGGAAGGAAACGCTTGGAAGGGTTTTCCTTCCAACGGTCGCTTCGCTCCCTGCCTTCCTTCCAAGGAGCATTTTCCCATGAATTTTCGCACGGACATTGGAATCGAGTCTGGGAGGCGGGGTATGAAACCGCTAACTGCGATCTGCCCAAAGAGACAGACCTGTTTCAGGGATAGTCTTGGAACCCTTTCGAGCGGTTCCCCGTGGCAAGCCACGGAGCATCTCAGCCGCTCTTTTGATATCGTTGATAGGCCTCCCCGACGCCGCCGGCGACGGCGTCGCCGCGATGGATGTAGAGCCTGTAGCGCAGGACGACCGGTTTCCCCGGCTGAAGGACGGCCGGCTTGAGACCGGGCCATGACGGATTGAGGACGCCCGCGTAGCTGTTGCGAATGAGCCAGGCAACCGGGAAGCCCGGGTGATCGGACGATACGAAAATGGCTACTCCGAGCTCCCGGGTCGACAAATCCGCCCAGCGGAATGATGTGTTGACGGCATCTTCTTTCTGCACGCCTTGATCGGTGGTGAGCGTCGCTCCGACGAACATTTCTGCCCCGCGAAGGCATAAACCGCCGTAGCCCTTGTTTTGGTCCGGCGCTCCCTGCAGTTCGAGGGGGCCGCCTACGGCTTCCAGGCGGAGTTCCAGATCGATGGCCCGGCCGATGCGATCCGCCGGGTGGACATCAAAATTGACGATTTCTCTTGCCACGTTCTCCCGGCCGTCCAGCTTCCAGACGTTTTCGACGCTCAGCTCGGCCGCCTCCTTCTTCGCTTCGCGCTTCAGCCAGCTGATGAATTGCTGCCGCAAGGAGGGCGAGGCCGGATGCCATGTCTGTGTGTCCTGACCGCGCGTCCTGACGACCGGCCAAGTCCAGAACACGCCGTGATGATGGAGATGGTCCTTGGGAAAGTCGTCGGTCAATGCCTTGCCGTCCAGCGAAAAAAGCGGATGGATATAGCAGGACCGGACATATTTTGGATCGATCCCCTCTTTAAGCTGATCGCCAAAGCGGTAGGTCAGCACCTCGTTCCGGCCGTCCCTGAGCGTCAACGTCCCGCGGCCGGCGTCCTCGATAAATTGCATCTGGGCCGAGCCGGCGGCCGCCAGAACACAGACCAACAGGACGGCAAGTCCCATTGTTTTCATAGTCGCACTCCTTGTCGATTCACGTCCGGAGGAGCTTGTCGCCGCCGCTCCGTTTCATGAGCTCGACGACTTTGGCCTCATCGACGTCGACGCCCAAGCCGGGCCCCTGGGGTATATAAGCCAGCCCGTTCTCGATCCGCAGCGGCTTTTTCAAAACGTCGCCCACCAAAAACTGCGGCCCATTGAGCGCGGCCGGCTTCTTCAGGCCGAAAGCCCCATAGAGGCCGAGCGCGGCGGCCAGCGAGATGTCCGGGTCGGTCAAGCCGCTGCCGAGCCAGATCAATTTATGCTCAAGACAGACTTCGATCTGACGCTTGGCCGAAGCGAGCCCGCCGCAGCGCGCGGGTTTCATGGCCACCCCATCGAGCATGCCCAGCTTGATGAACTCGTCAAGGTCTATGGGCGAGATCACCCCTTCATCCATGAGGATGGGCAGGGCGCCTTGTTTCTTGAGAGCTTGGTAGCCGCTCACGCGATTGGGACGAAGCGGCGATTCGAGCACATCGACGCCGGCGCCGGCCAGCCGCGGCGCCGCCCGCAGCGCCGTCTCGGGATCGTAGCCACCGTTGGCATCGGCCCACAGAAACGAATCCGGAGCCCGCCGGCGGACCTCGCGGGCCAGGGCGACATCGAAGTCGGGATCCGGAGCGATCTTGATATTGAAGTTCCGAAAGCCGCGCCTTTTTCCTTCGTCCATGATGGGCCCGACCTCATCGAGCTTCTTGACATTGACCGTCCAGCTGAGCGTGATCGGACCGCCGGCCGGCTTTCCCCACATGCCGGCCAGAGATCGGCCCAGCCGCTTGCCGGTCAGATCATGCAGAGCCAGGTCGATCCCGGCGCGGCTGATGGGCATGCCGGTTGAAAAACCAGGAGCGACGGCCTGGTCCATTGCGGCGTGGGCGCCTTCGATATCGGCCGGGTCGCGCCCGACAAGCACAGGCGCATAGTAATCGCGCAACACGACAACCGCAGTCTCCAGCGTCTCATAGCTCCACTGGGCGATCGGCACGGCCTGGCCCCATCCGATCGTCCCGTCATCGGCCGTGACCTTGACGATCACGGCGGGGCGGCCGGCCGAGCCGTGCGGCCCGGCAAAGAATTTAAAGTAGCCGGTCATGGGATAATAAAGAGGAAAAAGGTCGATCCTGGCAATCTTCGTTTTAGAGGGAGCTGCCGCAAACAGAGAGCCCGACAAGCCCAACCCTACGGCGGCTGTGGAGGCAGTCCGAATAAACTCGCGCCGCTTCATTACGGCCGCTTGCCTTCGACGTACTGCTGATACCGCTCGGCAATCCGTCCGGTCTTCACATCGCCCCCGTGGACGAGCACGCCCACGCGCTGGGCGATCGACTCGCCTTTTTTCAGCATGAAAGGCTTGCCGCTTCGGTCGTCGGGGCGCCGGGGACCGAAACATCCATACTCGCGCGTCAGCCAGCGATGCTCCTGGCCGTCAGGCCACTGAAAGACCGCCACGCCGGCGGTTTCACCTTCGACCGTGTTTGAGTAATCGATCCACAGGGCGGCCTTCAAGTTGGTTGCCTCCTGCCCTGTGGCGCCGTTGCTCGCGGTGATCGTCCCGCCGTTCTCGCCGCTCCAGCGCGTTTGGAGGCGAAGGTATGGCCATGCATAGTGGACATCATCGCTGACGAATTCCACATCGCCTCCGGTGGCGAACAAGGTGAAGGTCATGTCGAGCAGATATTCCCCCTCTCCCAACGCCTGAACGACGACATGGCGGCGTTCTTCGAGCATCGCTTGCCGGCCGTCCATCTCCCAGAGAAGCTGGGCATCGATCACCGCTCGGCCCTCGCCGCTCTCCATGCCGGTAAAAGCAATATGGCGGATATGATCGCGAAACGGAGGTCCATAGGTCTTCGGCTTTGTCTCCTTGCCCGTGTACAGGGCGTTGTAGGTGCTGACCTCCCGTCCTCCGTCCAGCCGGACGGTGTCCGCAAACCAGAACGACCTGTGGTGCGGATACGGCTCCGTCTGCTGCACCAACATGTTCTTCCCCAAGGGGCTGTTCACCGGCCAATAGTGCGGCAGGTCGAGCGTCTCGGCGTATTGATAGACAAAGGCCTCTCGGTCATCGATCATGGCCTGGAGCCGCCCGGCAGTGTCATCGCGGCGCAGTTCAACCGCGGGTGGGCCAGGCCGGGTCGCGGCGGCCAAGACGATGCACAGACAACCGGTCAGCCAAATCATTCGACATCCCATTTAGCCTCGCCTTCTGATCAAACGGTCCACGGCTCGCGATGCGGATAGTCCAGCCGGCGGTTGGCCTCGTCGTCGCCGACAAACTGC
>JAPKZH010000109.1 GCA_026393905.1 Candidatus Aminicenantota bacterium | reverse complement strand
GTTTGTGGGTTCAAATTCAAGAATAAGAGCGATTTTCTGGGAAGATAAATAGTTCTATCTCCATACCAGGCGCGACGCTTAGCTTAACTTTTAAGCAGCGATATCATATCCGCAATTCACTCCGCTGATTTGGGAAACCCTCTTCGAAATTCCACCAGTTCCACTGGAGCACCGTTGTCAACCATCATGGCGACTCTGACACCTTCAGAAGGTTCACTCACCGGCCCAAGAAGTTCCTTACCCCTTATTTCGACATCGAGATTATCGACTTCAATTGCAATATGAGGGGTTGTCCTGATGAGTTCGGAAACTGGGCAGTCTGGATCAAAACGCATCCATTCTATGCCGTAAGGGCTGGTTTCAAAACCGGAGACATACACCTTGAGATGCTCAAGATACCGTTCTCCGGGCCTGGGTTTATCGGTGGGAATGCCCATGTGATGATAGCGCCAGCCCATGATCGCAACGGCTGGAGGTTCGTGGTCCTTTCGAATCATTGCCTTCATTTTGTCATGTCTCCTCATTTGAGCGGACTAGCTGGACGACTTACACGTCATCTCTCATTTGATATTTTGTATAAAGCCATGACTGAATTCCAGTTTCTTGTCGTGGCGGGCACGCTCAATTTTTTCTCGAAGAAGGTGTTAGAAAATTTGGTCCTCCCGTATCCATTGGGACAGAAGATATATATCTCTTTGCCGCCAACAAAAAATTCATCACCTTCATTGTTTGGGATACCCAGACTACCCAATTTTGCTTCCGACGGAGGGCGATACAAGAAAGTGACGTAAAGCTTGGCAGAGTCTTCACTTCTTTTATTCAAAAAGGGGTTGCTGTCGATGATCCGCTGAAAATCGTTTGTATCCCGAATAAAAATGGACACAGAAAATCCGAATAATCGCTCGATATGCGCTTCAATTAAATTGGCCAATTTGGAAGCGTCTGATTTCGTGCTATCAAAGACGACATTGCCACTCTGGACATAGGTCTTGACATTGACCAAATCCAGCGATTCGTATAGGTTCGTCAGTTCCGCCATTCGGATCTTTTTTTGTCCGCCCACATTTATGCCCCGCAGCATTGAAATGAAAGCATTCATTTTCATATTGTGCACTCTCTCAAATATTATTTGACAAGTTTACGGATTAGTCTGCATTTTGATTAATCTACGGTCTTCGGCGACCAACGGGGAAGGAGCATGAAAGATAGTAAATAAGGATGAACTGGATGTCAACCGGTACGCTGCGGCAGCCGGTCGGAAGCAAGACAAATCTTTATCTAAAGCTCATGGTTCAGACCGGCGGCGCTGCTTTCGAGACATGAGATCATGCCATTGCGTCCGGTACTGTCTGTACGCTTTTCGACCCTCTTCCGTCAGCCGGCAGACTGTCAGCGGGATCTTGCCCTTGTAGGTCTTTTCAATGGCGACATAGCCGGTCTCTTCCAGCTTTGTGAGATGCGCCGATAGGTTTCCCTTTGTCAGACCTGTTTCGCGCTGGAGGAAAAGAAAATCCGCGGATTCGACGACATTTAGCATTGTCATGATGATCAGCCGCGCAGGTTCGTGGATCAGCCGATCGATGTTTAATATGTTACGGATATCAGCGCTCAAGACTGTTCCTTTTCGAGGACGGGGTTTTTCCTGACGAATTGTCTGAGTGTAATTGCGCCGGAAACACAGAGGGCCAAGCCCATGAGGCAATAAAATGCACTGAGTCCGGATATGGCTGCCAAGCCGGATCTGGCAAAGACGATTCCGGAAGCGAAAACGAGGACGGATAAAAGAAAGAATCGGATCAGGTTCGTCCGTATGGCAACATAGAAAAGTGTTAGAGCAAACATAAGACCAAAGCCGGCCAAAACCCACGAAAATCCGCCTGAATTCCGTGAAAGAGAGTATGCTAATGCGCCCACGATCCCGGCCAAGCCCCCGACCAAAGAAAATCGGCGCGGCCGTTTTCGGCCGTCCGGCCTCCGGTACGAAACAAATCCCGCCCGGGGATAGGTCAATTTCTCCTTTAACAGACGAACGGTCCGGCCGACGAAACGGACGCCAAAGATGAAAACGGGCAGCGTGCCGATCGACCAGAGGCCGCGCCACAAGGATTTCGCAGGAATCAAGGCGTACCCGAGGAGGTAAATTCCCAGAAACAAAACCATCAC
>JAPKZH010000400.1 GCA_026393905.1 Candidatus Aminicenantota bacterium | reverse complement strand
ATTTCGAGGCTGGGCCCGTCCACCTTGAGATTCCCCTGGACATTGGCGATCCGGAGTCGGGCGTAATTGTCGGTGATATCGACAAGCCCCTTGGCTCCGTCGATCTCCACGTCGCAGTGATGGGCCCGGATCTTGGCCGGTCCGACATCGATCAGGGTGATTGTCTCGTAGGAGTTCTGGATTTCCGCGCTTCCTTTCAGGCCCTTGCCTGAGACTTTGGAATGGGTGCCGTCGATGGTCACGCCTTTTTCGATGTTTTCCAGGTGGATTTCGCCGTAGGAATGATCGATGATCAGTTCGCCCTGGATGTTGGAGACCGTCAACGAGGAATGAGGACCGGTGATCCGGCAGCCGCCCTGGACTCCGCGCACTTCAATATCCTCGTAGCTGTTTTCGAGGATCAGCTCGCCGCCGACCTCAGAGGCATGGACGTTGCCGTGCGGGTTGGTGATGTCGGTTTTCCCGGTTTTTTCGGTTTTGACGAGCCCGTAGGAATTCCTGACCAGGACGTTCATCCCGGCCGGGACCGAGATCTTGAAATCCGTTTCGAACCGCTTCTGGCGGAATTCATCCCTGTTGGTGGAGAGGACGAGCTTTGGATCTTCCCTGTTCATGATCATTTTGAGCTGTTCGGCCACCTGTTTGGCTTCGGTCTCGTTTTTGCGCCAGATCCTCTTCTTGAAGGATACCATGACCTTGTCCCCGTCGGTGCCCTGGATTTCCACCTGTCCATGGGCGTTGATCACGTGGAGCTCCGGAGGCAGCGGGGCCTGGACCTCTAACGTCTCCTCGTAAATGAATTCATTCCAGTTGGTGAAAAAGGGGCCGCCCTCGTTGTCGAATTCCCAGTCGAGCCTTCCCGACTGGGCGTAATAGGTAAAGGCTCCTACGGCGATGATCAATATCGCGAGGATGATTTCTTTGGCTTTCATAGCGGCGGCCTATTTCATCGGCGACTTGGTGGTATCTTCCGACTTCTCTTTCTGTTCCTTCAATCCATAGTAGAGCTTGTAGGCGCCCCAGATGATCAGGATGAGCGGCCAGAGCTTCCAGGTATAGTCCCAGATGTCGATGTCGAATCTCTCGAGTAGAAAGATCAGTCCGATGACGATCAGGATGATGCCCCAAATGAGAGGGTCTTTTCTTTTATAGTGGGCCATGGTGTCCTCCTTCAATTCCCGTTTTTTTTGGCGAAGTAATCCACGATGAGCTTCAGGCCGACGATGATCACTACGACCGGCCAGAAATCCCAAATCCGGTCATAGTTGATGATGTCGAAATTGCCCAGCAGAAAGATCCCGCCCAGGACGATCAGCCCAATGCCCCAGAAAATCGAGCCCGAGGGACCGATTTTCATGAGATCTTTCTCCAAAGACGGCACTTTCTCTGCCTCGCCCTCGAGCAGCGCCTGACGGTTGATGCTCTTGGCGGTTTGGACGGCCTCGATAATCGCAAAGAAGATGAAGCCGGCCAGCAGCAAGCCGGGGAAGGGCCCTCGGGCATGGTCCGACATGGAGATCAGGCCGGCAAAAATGAGAATGAACAGAAATCCTTTCGCGTATTGGCCATTGTAAATGGCGCCCAATCCGGGCAATCCTGAAAGGATTCCGGCGAGCGCAGGAGACTTGTAAGGGTTTTTCCCGATAATGATTTTTTCAGCCATATAATTCCTCCTGGAATATTAAATTTACTCCTCGTTGTTTCCCAAAGGGTTGATATTTTTGAGAGAAACGAGAAAGTTTTCGGCGGTGGCGCTCAGGCTGTCGGTGACCGACCCGGCCTTGGCGTACAGTCTCTCGATCTGGCTGTAGCCGCGGTGGATCTGGAGGTTGACGGACTTGTCGATGTCTTTCTTGTACGGCCCGAACATATAGAAAGAGAAAATAACCAGCAAAACCGTGGCCGCCGTCAAGACGGGCTGGAGGGAAGGCTTGACCAGGAAATCGAGGCTGAACCGGAATTTCTTCTTCCGGGCCGGAACGGCGTAAAGCTTGGCCGTCAAGTCCGGAGAAGGCTCGACATCAGGAAAGGCTGTCAGGGAATCGGTTGCCATCCTCAAAAGAGAGAGGAGTTCAGCGCATTCCCGGCAGGATGAGAGGTGGGCATCGACCTCGGCCTTGGCTTCCGGCGTCAATTCGCCGTCAAGATAAGGAGACAAGAGGTCCTGGATCTTTTCACAGACCATGGATTTTCCCCCTTTTGTCGTGAAGGATTTTGGCCAATTGCAGCCTGCCCCTGTTGATCCGCGATTTTACGGTCCCGACGGGCAGGCCCAAGATCTCGGCCACTTCTTCGTATTTCTTGCCCTGGATCTCCTTGAGGACGATCGCCATCCGGATGTCGGAAGACAGCTGGTTCAGACCTTGCCAAAGGATCTTTTTGTTTTCACCTTCTTGGAGGTCCGACTCCGGATTATCCGTGCCCGATACAGCATGAAGATGCTTGTCGAAGTCATCTCGCTGTCTCTTCTCCCACTTGGTCCTGCGGTACATGTCGATCAAATAGTTTTTGACCAGGGTCAGGAGCCAGGCCGTGAAGTTCTTTTCGAAATCATATTTGGCCAGCTGATGATAAAGCTTAAAGAAGATGTCCTGGGTCAGGTCTTCGGCTTCTTGGTAGCTTCCGGAGAACTGGTAGGCCATGTTGAAGACCTTTTTAGAGTACATGTCCACGAGCATATTCCAGGCTCCTTCTTTGCCTTCCAGGCACTCTTGGATGACTGTTTTCAATTTCACTCAATTCACCTTGATAGACGAAATCGCTTGCAGGAAAGTTCCATAAAAATGGATTTTCGGGGACATGGCCAAGGCTATTGTAGCGGAGCAGGCTAACTGGTTCAATATCAATAAATTCCTAAAATATCTTGACTAAAAAATGAAGATATGGGAGGATAGTTTTTCTTCTTTTTGGGCTGGTATTTTGGCGTATTCATTGCTCAAAAGAATGCAGAAAAGGTCCTTATTCATCGCTATCCGTCTGATTTATCTTTAGGGAGGACGCCTATGCATGGAATCGTCGGCTACGGGGCCTATATCCCCCGGAACAGGATCAAAGTCGAGGAGATCGCCAAGGTTTGGGGGGCCGATGCCCCGAGCTATAAAAAGGGCCTGATGCTCGAGGAGAAATCCGTCCCGTCGCCCGACCAGGACACGATCACGATGTCCGTTGAGGCCTCAAAAAATGCCCTGAGAAGGGCCAAGATCAACCCGGCCGATATCGGAGCCGTCTATGTCGGCTCGGAATCTCATCCGTATGCGGTTAAACCGAGCGGGACCGTGCTTGCCGAAGCGATTGGCGCGACGCCGGACGTCCACACGGCCGACCTGGAGTTTGCCTGCAAAGCCGGTACGGAAGGCTTGTTTTTAGTCCTCGGCCTGGTCAAGGCCGGCGAAATCAAATATGGCCTGGCCGTCGGCGCAGATACTTCTCAGGGAGCTCCCGGCGATGCCCTTGAATATTCCGCAGCGGCCGGCGCGGCGGCATTCATTGTGGGCAAGGAGAATGTTTTAGCCGAGACCATCGAGACTTATTCATACACTACCGATATGCCTGACTTCTGGCGGCGCGAATACCAGTACTATCCCCGCCATGGGGGCAGGTTCACCGGCGAACCCGCCTATTTCAAACACATCATCGGCGCGGCCAAGGGCCTGATGGCCAAAGCGAAAATAAAACCCATTGACCTCAACTATGTCATCTTCCACCAGCCGAACGGGAAATTCCCCCTGAGAGTCGGGGAGATCCTGGGTTTCAGGAAGGAGCAAATTCTTCCCGGCTGGCTGGTGTCTAAGCTCGGCAACACGTATTCCGGGTCTTCGCCGCTGGGATTGACGGCGACGTTGGATATTTCCAAGCCCGGAGACATGATCATGATCGTCTCCTACGGTTCGGGGGCCGGAAGCGACGGATTCATCTTCAAGGTCACCAGGCGGATCCAGGAAGCGAGAGACCTGGCGCCAAAAACCAGGGATTTTTTGGATAAGAACAAAAACTACTTGGAATACGGCGTCTATGCCAAATTCCGCGGGAAAATCAGGAAGGCGGAGTAGGAGAGTGCCATGAGAGAAGTCGCTGTCATCGGCGTTGGGATGACCAAGTGGGGAGAGCTGTGGGAAAAATCACTGCGGCAGATTTTCGTGGAGACGGCCCTTCTGGCCCTGGAAGACGCCGGAGTCGGCCGTATTGATTCCATGTATATCGGGTCCATGTCGCCGGGCCTTTTCATCGGCCAGGAACATATCGCTTCTCTTCTGGCGGATTACCTTGGCAAGACTCCAATCCCCGCCGTCAGAGTCGAGTCCGCTTGCGCTTCGGGAGGGCTGGCCCTCAGACAGGGTTTTATCGAGGTCGCCTCAGGCTTGAGCGATATCGTCCTTGTCGGCGGTGTTGAAAAAATGACCGACGTCGACGGGAGCGAAGCCACCTACACCCTCGGCACGGCCGCCGACCAGGAATACGAAAGCTTTCATGGGATCACTTTTCCGGGGCTGTATGCACTCATCGCCCGGGCCCATATGGCCAGGTACGGCACCACCAGGGAACAGCTGGCCATGGTGGCCGTCAAGAATCACGATAACGGGTCGATGAACCCGCTGGCCCAGTATCCTTTTAAGATCACGGTGGACGCGGTCCTGAATTCCGTGCTCGTCGCCGATCCGCTCAGAGTCTTGGATTGTTCTCCGATTACGGACGGGGCGGCTGTGGTCATCCTCAGCTCCTTGAGCACGGCCAGAAAACTGAAGAAGCCGCTCATAAAGATCGCGGGCAGCGGCCATGCCACCGACACGATCGCGCTCAGCTCCCGGAAGGATATCACCTGGCTGGAATCCACCTTCCAGGCCGCCCAAAAGGCCTATAAAATGGCGGGAAAAAAGCCGAAGAATATCGATCTGGTCGAAGTCCACGACTGTTTCACGATCGCCGAAATCTGCGTCACGGAGGCGCTGGGCTTCTTTGACATCGGAAAAGGCGGTGAAGCCGTCCAAAAAGGGCTGACCTCGCTCAAAGGGAAAATTCCGGTGAATTCGAGCGGAGGGCTCAAGGCCAAAGGCCACCCGGTCGGCGCCACGGGCGTCGCCCAGGTCATAGAGATCGTCAAACAGCTCAGGGGCGAGGCCGGTCAGAGACAGGTGAAGAAAGCGCGGGTCGGGATGACGCAAAACATGGGCGGCTCGGGCGGGAGCGCCCTGGTCCATATTTTCGAGAGGATCTGAGAGGAGGAAGATCATGCCGACACCATCAAGAGCCTGGAGAGAGTTTCCTCAAAGATATCGGCTGGAGGCCGGCAAGTGTAAAAAATGCGGAGCGGTCAGCTTTCCGCCTCGGCTTGTCTGCCCCGTCTGCGGCTGGAGGGAATTTACCAAGACGAAACTCGCCGAAAACGGCAAGGTCCTGACCTACACCATCATCCGCGTCCCGCCTCACCAGTTTGCCGACCAGGCGCCCTACGCCGTGGCCATCGTCGAGCTCAGCGACGGGGTGAAGGTCACGGGGCAGGTCGTCGACTGCGATTTCGACAAGATCAAAATCGGGCTGAGAGTGAAGTTTGAATTCCGTAAAATGTATTCGGAGGGAGAGGCCGGGGTCATTTATTACGGCTACAAGTTCGTCCCCGCTTGACTTGATTCCTTCTGCCGTTGTGAACACGCCGGCCGAAGCTGCCGGGCGAGCGAAGGGCGGCCATCTCATAGGGAGCACGGACCATGTTTAGAATCGAAAGCAAGATCGACACCCAGAGTCCGGAGTACAAGCAAAATTTCGACCAGATGAAGAAGGTCGTCTCCGAGTACAGGGAGAAGCTGGCCGAAGCGCAGAAAGGCGGCCCGGAGAAATACCGGGAGCTCCATAAGTCCAGAAAAAAGCTCCTTGTCCGGGAAAGGCTGGAGAAGCTTTTTGACCGCAATACGCCTTTCCTGGAGCTCAGCCCCCTGGCCGCGTATAACATGTATGACAACGAGGCCCCCGGGGCCAGCATGGTCACCGGCATCGGCGTCGTTCACGGCCGTGAAGTCCTGATCGTGGCCAATGACGCGACCGTCAAGGGTGGAACCTATTTTCCGATGACCATCAAAAAACACATCCGGGCCCAGGAAGTGGCCATGGAAAACCGGCTGCCCTGCGTCTACCTGGTCGATTCGGGCGGAATTTTTCTGCCTCACCAGGCCGGGACGTTTCCCGACAAGGAACACTTCGGCCGTATCTTCTACAATCAGGCCAGGCTCTCGGCCATGGGCATTCCCCAAATCTCGATCGTCATGGGGTCCTGCACGGCGGGAGGGGCGTATGTGCCGGCCATGAGCGACGAGACGGTCATCGTCCGCAAGCAGGGAACGATCTTTATCGGCGGCCCGCCGCTGGTCAAGGCGGCCACCGGCGAAGAAGTCACGGACGAGGATTTGGGCGGGGCGGATGTCCACTGCCGCATTTCCGGGGTCTCCGATTATTACGCCCTCAACGATGAGCATGCCCTCGAGATCGCCCGGAATATCGTCGAAACCCTCGACCCGCCCAAGAAGTTCGAGCTCGATCGGGCCGAGACGGAGGACCCCTATTATGATCCGGAAGAGATGTACGGGATCGTGCCCAGGGACCTGAGAAAGGCTTTCAACATCAAGGAAATCATTGCCAGGATCGCGGACGGCAGCCGTTTCCAGGAATTCAAGGAACTCTACGCCCAGACCCTTGTCTGCGGGTTTGCCCGGATCATGGGCTTTCCCGTCGGCATCCTGGCCAACAACGGCGTGCTGTTTTCGGAAAGCTCCCTCAAAGGCGCCCATTTCATCGAGCTCTGCGCCATGCGCAAAATCCCGCTCGTTTTCCTCCAGAACATCACCGGCTTCATCGTCGGCAAGCAGTATGAGCACGGCGGCATCGCCAAGGATGGGGCCAAGCTCGTCCATGCCGTGGCCAATGCGGACGTCCCCAAGTTCACGGTGATTGTCGGCGGCTCGTACGGCGCCGGAAATTACGCCATGTGCGGGCGCGCCTATGATCCGCGTCTGCTCTGGATGTGGCCCAACGCCCGGATCGGCGTCATGGGCGGGGAGCAGGCGGCCAACGTCCTGGTCACGGTGAAAATCAAGAGGCTGAAAGAGCAGGGCGTCGAGATGAGCGAAGAAGAAAAAGAGAAGCTGATGAAGCCGATCCTCGATAAGTACGACCAGGAGGCCAGTCCCTATTTCAGCACGGGGCTCCTCTGGGATGACGGCATCCTCGACCCGCTGCAAACGAGGGCGGCCCTGGCCCTGGGGATCTCGATGAGCCTGAATGCGCCGATCCCCGACTATAAGTTCGGCATTTTCAGGATGTAAGAAAAAAGGGATGGATGAGCGGCATGAGCTATCAAACGATCCTTTATTCGACGGAGGGGCGGGTTGCCCGGATCCTTTTCAACCGGCCCGAAGTCCACAATGCCTTTAACTCGGGCTTGATCCGGGAAGTGGACGACGCCGTGGAGAGGGCCGGGCAGAATGAGAATATCCGGGTGGTCGTCTTCTCCGGGACGGGGAAATCCTTCTGCGCGGGCGCGGACCTCAACTGGATGCGGGAAATCATCCATTTTTCCTTCGACCAAAATCTGCAGGAGTCTTTGGAGATCGCCGAAGTGATGCACAAGATCTACACGCTGGCCAAGCCCACCATCGCCCGCGTCAACGGCGCCGCCATCGGAGGCGGCAACGGCTTTCTCTCGGCCTGCGATATCGTCGTGGCTTCAGAGGAGGCCATATTCGGTTTGAGCGAAGTCAAGCTTGGGCTCGTGCCGGCGGCGATTTCGCCTTATGTCATCCTGAGGATAGGCGAAGGGCGAGCCCGGGAATATTTTCTGACGGGGGAAAGGATTTCGGCCCAAAGGGCCTATGAAATCGGGCTGGCCAACCGTGTTGTCCCTGCCGAAAAACTGGATGAGGCCGTGAACGCGATCATCTCCTCGCTTCTGTCCTCGGGCCCTCAAGCGCTGGCCAGCTGCAAAGAGCTGATCCAAAATGCGGCCCGGATGACTTTTGATGAGGCCAAGGAATACACGGCCCGGATGATCGCCCAGCTCCGGATCAGCGCCGAAGGCCAGGAAGGCATGGCGGCTTTTTTAGAAAAGCGGAAACCGAATTGGGTTAAGGAATAAATGTTCAAAAAAATCCTGATCGCCAATCGCGGCGAGATCGCCGTCCGGGTTATCAAAGCCTGCCGGGAAATGGGAATTTCCACGGTCGCCGTCTATTCAGACGTTGACCGCAAAAGCCTCCATGTCCAGATGGCCGACGAAGCCGTTCCTATCGGCCCCGCTCCGGCCATCGAGAGCTACCTCAACATGGACCGCATTATCGCGGCCGCCCGGGCTACGGGGGCCGAGGCGATCCATCCCGGCTACGGCTTTCTTGCGGAAAACTCCGATTTCGCCCGCCGCTTGGAAAAAGAAAAAATCGTGTTCATCGGGCCGAATTCGACGGCTCTGGAGCTTGTCGGGGACAAAGTCCGGGCGCGCCAGACCATGGAGAAGGCCGGCGTTCCGATCATCCCCGGCATGAACAGCATTCCCAAGGATATTTCCGAATACGAAGTCGCCGCAAAAAAGCTTGGCTATCCGGTCATGATCAAGGCTTCGGCGGGCGGCGGCGGCAAGGGCATGCGTATCGTCTGCAGCGAGCAGGAGCTTCGGCCCGGGCTCGAAGCCGGAAGGCGCGAGGCCAAGTCCGCCTTTGGCGACGAGTCGGTCTATCTCGAAAAATACATCGAAGAGCCGCGGCACGTCGAGTTCCAGGTCCTGGCCGACAATTACGGAAACACGGTTCATCTCTTCGAGCGAGAGTGCTCCATCCAGCGGCGGCACCAGAAGATCGTCGAAGAAAGCCCATCCCAGGCGCTCGACCCGGCGCTGCGGGCGAAGATGGGCGAGACGGCCAAAAAAGTCGTGCGCGCGGCCGGGTATAACAATGCCGGCACGGTCGAGTTCCTCCTCGATAAAAACAAAAATTTCTTTTTCCTCGAAGTGAACGCCCGTCTCCAGGTCGAACATCCGGTCACCGAATTCTGCACGGGCGTCGACCTCGTCCGCCAGCAGATCCGTATCGCAGCAGGGGAAAAATTGTCTTTTAGCCAGAAGGATCTTGAGCAGCGCGGCCATGCCCTTGAATGCCGGATTTACGCCGAGGACGCGACGAAGAATTTTCTGCCTTCCAGCGGGAAGATCCTCTTCCTCAAAGAGCCAAAAGGACCCGGCGTCCGCCATGACTGCGGGGTCTACAGCGGCTGGGAGGTCCCGATCTATTATGACCCGATCCTGGCCAAGCTGATCGTCTGGGCGGAGGATAGGGATGCGGCCTGCGACAGGATGCTCGCGGCATTGAACGATTATGCCATCCTGGGCATCAGCACCTCCATCAGCTTTTTGAAGGACGTTGTCAACCATCCGGAGTTCAGGGCCGGGCGGACAAACACGGGCTTCATCAAAAATCATTTTGAGAATTGGGGCGAAAAGGAAAAGAGCGAAGATAAGCTGAGGCTGGCCTTAGCGGCCGCGGCCTTCGATTCGATAAATTCAGGTCCGTCTGGAAAAAAAGTCGTGGGCGGAACCCAAAAAGCGACGGTCTCGCCATGGCAGACACTCGGCCACTGGCGGCTTGGAGAAGGAAGATAGGGGAGAGGCGGAAACATGGAGTTTGAATTTTTAGTCGACAAGGAGCTCCGAAAGATCGTCCTGGAGAAAAAAGAAGGCGGCTATTGTATTGCCTACGGCGAGAATCAGGTGACAGCCGATATCCAGTCCATTTCCCCCCACGTGCTTTCTTTGATGATCGACGGCCGCTCATATCTTGTCTATATCGCCCGGGACAAAGAGAAAAAATATATCTTTATCGACGGCCAACAGTTCATCGTCCAGGAGCCCGGCCGAGAGACAAAAAGCTTTCACGCCGGAGAAGAGAAAGCCCAGGAGGGAAAGCTGCTGATCACGGCGCCGATGCCCGGGAAAGTCATCAAGATCCATGTCGTCGAGCAGCAGGAAGTCCGGAAGAACCAGACCCTGGCCATCGTCGAGGCCATGAAAATGGAGAACGATATCAAGTCCTCGGTCGAGGGCTTTGTCAAAAAAATCTTCGTCTCTGTCGGAGAGCTTGTCGACTCCGAGAAGCCGCTGATCGAGCTCGAAACAAAAAAATAGCTTAAGACAAAAATGAAGTTTTCTCCAACGTTTCATCGCTTGTTCATTGTCCGCATCCCCCGTCCCTCGGCAAAAAAGGGAAGAGGCCCTTTCCGTCAGGGATTGTTTATATCAAATTCGGGGAAGGGTCGATATTGACTCTTTTGTAGCTTAGTATTACTATGTATATAGTAGGAATAGAGACATTTTGAAAGGATTGGGCCATGACTGCGACAAGACAAATCAAACAAATATACAAGGGCCGGGAGACGATCGAAGGCGCCGGCGTGCGCCTCGACCGGGTTTTCGGCTATCGTGAGGTCCCTCGCTTCGATCCGTTTTTGATGCTGGACGATTTCGGCTCCAAGAACCCCGAGGACTACATCGCCGGCTTTCCCTGGCACCCCCACCGGGGCATCGAGACCGTCACCTATATGCTTCACGGCACGGTCAAGCACGGCGACAGCATGGGCAACAAGGGGGAGATCAGCGACGGCCAGGTCCAGTGGATGACCGCCGGCTCCGGCATCATCCATCAGGAAATGCCCGTCAAGCAAAAGGACTATCTACGAGGATTCCAGCTCTGGGTAAACCTTCCTTCGAGCCATAAGATGATGCCCCCTCGCTACCAGGATATCAAGGCCACAGACATTCCTGAAGACACGTCGGAAAACGGGATCAAGGTGAAGATCATCGCTGGCCGCTATCACGGCATCGCCGGCCCGGTCAAGGAGATCATCGGCGATCCCGAATATTTGGACATCTATATCCCGGCCCATGAGAAATTCGAACACGCCGTGCCAAAAGGCCACACGGTCTTTGCCTATGCCATCGCCGGGGAGGGATATTTTGCGCGCCTGCCATCCGAGTTTTTTGCCGGCGGTTCCCCAGGATTAAAGGGGGCGCGACGGGATGATCAGCCGGGGCGTGTATTTGACAAATCGGGGTTTCCAGATTATATATCTCTCAAGGGCATCGTGATTGGCCAGGGGAGAGCGGAGAGGTAAGCCGTGAAAAACCAAAAGCTGACTAAAGAGCAATTGCTTAAGGAATTGGATCGTCTGCGCAAAAAGGTCGCTAAGCTGGAGGCCATGAAGGCCAAGCAGGCAAAGGTCGAAACCGCCCTCCAGGAGGGAGAATCACTCTACCGCAGCCTCATCGAGGCCTCTTCGAACGGGATTGCCGTTGCCGACCTTCAGGGAAAAATGAGCTTTTGTAACAGACAGAAAGCTCTCATGCTGGGGTATCCGAGCCCCGAAGAATTGACTGGAATCGATGAATTCATGTTGATCGCTCCGGAAGACCGGGCCCGGGCCCGGTCCGAGTTTGTAAAGTTTCAGAACCATGAAGGTGCAGTCAGAAACATGGAATTCAAAGTCGTCCGCAGAGACGGCAGCGTCTTTCCGGCCGAATTCAATGGCGAGCTGATCAAGGACAGGCGCGGCCATCCGACGGGGATGATGACCATTATGCACGACATCACCGAGCGGAAGTGCGCCGCAGCCGCTTTCCAGGAGGCCGAGAAGAAATACCGGGAGCTTGTCGATGTCTCTCTGATGGGGATTTATATCACCCAGAATCATATCCTCAAGTTCTGCAACCAGCGGCTGGCCGAGATCTTCGGATACGACAAGCCCGAAGAGCTTCTAGGAATCCACATCAGCAAGCTGGTCCTGCCGGAAACCTGGCCGATCGTGGATCAACAGGTCAAGCTTCGAGAGTCGGGCCAGGTCGAAAGAGTCCAGTACCAATTCAAAGGCCTCAAAAGAGACGGCACGGTCATCGATGTCGGCGTCTTGGGCGGCCGCATTATCCATGAAGGACAGCCGGCCATCCAAGGTTGCTTGATCGATATAACGGAGCGCGTCCGGACGGTCGAACAGATCCGGGCGGCTCTGAAGGAAAAAGAAGTGCTCCTGCGGGAAATCCATCATCGCGTCAAGAACAACATGCAGATCATCTCCAGCCTGCTCAATCTTCAAGCCGCGCAGCTCAAGGACAAGAAGGATCTCTTCCTCTTCAAGGAGACGCAGAACCGCATTCGGTCGCTGGCCCTCGTCCACGAGAAGCTTTATCAATCCAAGAACCTGTCCATGATCGATTTTGCCGAATACATCCGGTCCCTCATCACCTATCTCTGGCAATTCTTTATGATCGATTCGGAGACCATTCGTCTCCACCTGGATCTGGAAGAAGCCTACTTCGACATCAATACGGCCATCCCCTGCGGGTTGATCGTGAATGAGCTGGTTTCCAACATTCTGAAACATGCCTTTCCTGTCGGGCGGAAGGGCGAGGTGCGGATCGTCCTGGTGCGGGCCGACGGCAACAAGTTCATGCTGGTCGTCCAAGACGACGGCATCGGATTCCCGGAAAACCTGGATTTCCGCAAGTCCGAGACGCTCGGCATGCAGATCGTGACCATGCTCGTCCAGCAATTGGACGGGACGATCGAGCTGGAGAGGAATGAAGGGACGACATTCAAGATCGTCTTCGAAGAGCTAAAATACAAGCCGAGAATTTAGCCCGCCCTATTCTTTGATCAAGAGCTTTGGAGGGTTGAGGTTATTGTGCTCTTCAACGGAGCCCGGCTTCATCTTGAGGTCGAGCAGAAGAGGAAACTGGGCGGCCCGAAAATCATTGTTATGAATGGCGATGGCCTTCGTTTTTTCTCCCCGGATATCCAGAAAGAGGCCCGTCCCGGGCAAAGCCTCGCAGTTTCGAATCAGGCCGCCTTCGACTCCATCCAAGACGACGGCCGCCGCGGCTTTTTGCATTTCCGTCGCCGCCTGCTTCCCTTGAAATCCGTCTAATTCCAGGCCCCGGATGTTCTCAAGATAAAGGGCGCTTTTCCATGGACCGTACTCCGGCGGTTCCCAGGTCACCTCAATGTTTCTGAGCTTGAGGTTTTTGGCATATTGGAACTTGAGGGCATGGACGGATTTGTCATACGGCGCCGCCGGGTCGTGCCCCATAAAGAGCTTGACATTGTCCATGGTGATCCCGTCCAGCCAATTGTCGGGATGACCGCTGCAGATTCTGGAGCCCTGGCCGCGGGCGATGACGTTTTGGATCAGGATGTTCCGGATAGAGCCGGCGGGCCGGTCGTCCTCCTTTTTCCAGTTTTTGTGCACCTCGCTCCGCTTCTTGACGTTGAAATGGAACGGCTCGCCGTCGCCCCACCAGAACCAGTCATGGCGCACGCATTCGATGGTCAGGTTGGAGAGCACGACATCGCTCACGGTGCCGCCGTCAAAGTCCATGAAGGCGATGCCGCGGTTGGAGCTGGTGATGACGCAGTTGTCGATGGTCACGTTCCGGATGCAGTTCATGTTGCCGTCGCAGAACTTGATGGCGCTCGAGGCTGAGGACAGCCGGCAGTTGGTGACCGTGATGTTCTCGCAGGGGAGGGCGGGGCCGAACCAGTTCATGGAGTAAAAGACGAGGGCGTCGTCTCCCGTCTCGATGGTGCAGTTCGAGATGCGCAGGTCTTTGCATCCGTCGGGGTCGATGCCGTCCGCCCAGACCGCTTCTTTCAGGCTCGAGCGAATGTAAACGCCGTCGATCACCATCCGTTCGCAACCGTAGGGATGGATGGTCCAGGATGGTGAATCGATGAACGAAAGGCCGGTAATCCGGACGTCTTTGCATTTCAATAGCAGGACCAGCTTGCCGAACTGGTTTGTCTTGGGAAAAGAGCGGATGAGAGGTTTGCCCAGTTTTTCCATCTCGACTTGATTCGGGTAGATGAAGTCGTCTTGATGATCTCCCTTGGGCCGCCATTCGTAGGCCGCCTCGCCGTTGATTGTGCCCCGGCCTTCCAGGCTGATGTTCACCAGATTTTCGCCATAAAAAAGGGCGTCTTTGTTAAAGGCATTTTTGTCCTTGATGGAGTAGATTGTCGCGCCGGATTC
>JAPKZH010000398.1 GCA_026393905.1 Candidatus Aminicenantota bacterium | reverse complement strand
TATCCTAAATAAAGAATCCCTGTCAACGCGGCCGGCCTTGAGGGGCCTGGACAGAATTTCCGCGATCTCCTGAATACGGATTTTAGAAATCGAAAGGGCCGCAAAAAATTCGACTGTGAATTCTGACAGGTTGAAGAGGGTAAAAATAGAAGGAAAGAGGGGAGCTGGGAAGCAAGGATTCGAACCTTGATTTCATGATCCAGAGTCATGAGTCCTGCCGTTGGACGACTTCCCAACCGCGCGTGTATGATAATGGATTTTTCCCGATTTTTCAACCCTGTTCCGGAAATCGGGCCCTGGGTCCTCCCCTTTCCAAACCCGGAAGAAAATGATAATATGGACGGCTCAACATGAAGAAAACCTGGATTCGCCTGGCCGTCATTTTCCTGCTGACCGTTGTCTTCCTCTATTTCTTCATCCGCGGTGTCCAATGGAAGGAAGCCTTCCGCTATTCGACAAATGTCAACTGGCTCCTGTTCGCCCTGGTCATCCTTCTCACCCCCCTTCACCTTGTGACCCGGGGCTACCGCTGGAAATATCTCCTGATCCACGAAAAACGCGATGTGAAATTCTACAACCTCTTTGCCGGCAATGCCATCGGCTTTACGGTGACCTTCATCTTCCCGGGAAGGCTGGGCGAGCTGGTCAAGCCCCTCTATGTCGCCCGCAAGGAAAATATCCGGGCCGGCTTTGCCCTGGGCACGGTGGTGGTCGAGAGGACGTTTGACATTTTCACGATGTGCTTCCTGCTGGGCTTTTTTCTTCTCGCCCAGCCCCTCTATCCGACCGCTTTCAAGATCCAGGCCGGAGCTTTCAAGAACCTCTACCTGTGGGGAATCGTCGGCGTCTCATTTGCCTCGATCCTCCTGATCCTGAGCCTCCTTTTTTACTTTTTCCGCGAGAAGGCCATCCGCGTGGCCGGCTTTTTCCTGAAGCCGCTCCCCCATAAGCTCAACCAAAAGATCCTGAACCTGTTGCATGAATTCATCGACGGCCTGAAATTCTTCCATTCCCTCGGCAACTTGTTAATATATACTCTGTTGTCCTTTGTTGTCTGGCTGGGGATCATATTTTTTTACTGGTTGTTTTTCCTGGCTTATCGTATCTCGATCCCCTATCTGTTCATGATCCCCTATATCTTTTTGACCGCCGTCGGCGCCTCCATACCGACGCCGGGCATGATCGGCGGCTTGGATGCCTTCAGCAAGCTGGGGCTGACTACTCTTTTCGGGATGGACCCCAACCAGGCTTTCGGCCTGACCATCGTCGTCCATGCCATCCAGCTGGTGATGACATGCCTTTGCGGATATGCTATATTGTGGAGAGAGGGGCTGACGATGTTGCAGCTTCGAAAACTCGGGGAGACGATCGAACAATGAAGTGTCCATTTTGCGGCCACCTGGAAAGCAAGGTCATTGATTCCAGAGAGAGTAAAAAGGGCGTTTCCATCCGGAGGCGCAGGGAGTGCTTGGCTTGCCGAAGGCGGTTCACGACCTACGAAAAAATCGAAGAAATTCCGTACATGATCGTCAAGAAAGACGGTTCCCGGCAGCTTTTCGACCGGCAGAAGCTTCTCCGGGGGATGCTGAAGGCGTGCGAAAAAAGGCCGATCGCCGTCGGCAAGCTGGAGGAGATCGTCGAGGAGGTCGAATCCAAGCTCCAGGAGAGGCCGGAGAAGGAGATGAAGGCTTCGGACATCGGTCAGCTGGTCATGGACAGGCTCAAAGACCTGGACAAGGTGGCCTATGTCCGGTTCGCCTCCGTCTACCGGGAATTCCGGGATGTCCATGAGTTTAAGCAGGAGCTGGAAGACCTGCTTAAAGAAAAGTAGTTCGGGGTCAAACCTCAACATTTGACATTGTTCCCTTGTCATCGCGAGTCCCAAGGGAGCGTGGCGATCCGACCGTGTCATTGCAAGGAGCCTTGTGACGAAGCAATCTCCGCTTATGTCTCTCGCAATAAAAGCGGGGATTCCTCGCTTCGCTCGGAATGACACGCTTATGAGATGGCCACGATACAAGGCGCCTCGCCATGACAACTAAGGTTAGGGTTGACCCCGTCAACTAAAAAAATCGGAAGAAGAGCATGATCAGACGAATTAAGCCGACTACCAGGGTTATCAAGATCGAGGGAGAGATCCACCGCCTGATGAGCGAAGTCCTCTCCCAGCGCCGCGAATGGCCGGACCTCGAGGACGGCTGGGTCCCCTATGTCGATGTCTACGAAAAAGAAGACGATCTCATCGTCGAGGCCGAGGTTCCGGGTATGTCCCAGCGCGATCTCCATATTTCCCTCCATATGAGCCGGATTGAGCTCAAGGGCGCCAAGAAGGAAAGCCCGGTCTCCGAAAATATCCGGTACTTGCGCCTGGAACGGGAATATGGAAAATTCCGCCGGACGATCCCGCTTCCCTGCGCCGTGTCAACGGATAAGGCCAAGGCCATCCTGGAAAACGGCGTTCTGACCGTCTGTCTGAAGAAAATGCGGGAAAACAGGGAAAAAGAAGTCCTGGTGAAAATCAAAAAAAGCGCGGAAAAATCGGGAGGCGACAATGGCTGAGAAAGACTCCAAAGCCAACGAACCGTTGGAGGACATCATCGAAGAAAAAGACCAGAAGCTGAACATCCCCCAGAAGCTCCCCATCCTCTTGCTCCGGGACATCGTCGTATTTCCCTATATGATCGTGCCCCTCTTCGTCGGCCGTGAAAAATCCAAGAATGCCATCGACCAGTCCCTGTCCTCGCACCGGATGATCCTCCTCCTCACCCAGAAAGACATGGAAACCGAGGACCCCAAGCGCGAAGAAGTCTATGACATGGGAACCGTCGCCCTGATCATGCGCATGCTCAAGCTCCCGGACGGCCGGATCCGGATCCTCGCCCAAGGATTGGCCCGGGCCAAGATCGAGAGTTTTGAAGAAGAGAACGGCTATCTGTCGGCCCAGGTCGAAGTGGTCCAAGAGCCCGAAGCGACCGATAAATCCCTGGAAAGTGAAGCCCTGGTGAGAAATGTCCGAAGCGGCCTGGAAAAAGCCACGTCCCTCGGGAGAAACATCCCGCCGGAGGTTTTGATCATTGCCACCAATGTCGAGGAGCCGGGCAGGCTGGCCGACCTGACGGCGGCGAACCTCGAGCTCAAGGTCAACGAGGCCCAGGCTATCCTTGAAATCACGGACCCCGTCCAGAGGCTGAAGAAAGTCTATGAACTCCTGGCCAAGGAGCTCGAAATCCTGGATGTTCAGTCGAGGATCAGCACGGAGGCCAAGGGCGAGATGGACAAGCTCCAGAGGCAGTATTTCCTCCGGCAGCAGATGAAGGCCATCCAGAAAGAGCTGGGTGAAGGCACCGAGCTCCAGGAGGAGATCAAGGCCTATCAGGATAAAATGAAGAAAATCAAGGTTTCCGAGGAGGTCCGGGAGGAGCTCGAAAAGCAGATCAGCCGTCTGGCCCAGATGCATCCGGAGTCGGCCGAAACAACGGTCGCCCGCAATTACCTGGATTGGATGTTCGCTCTTCCCTGGAGCAAAAGCACGATCGACAACCTCGATTTGAAACTGGCCAAGACCATTCTCGACGAGGACCATTACAGCCTGGAAAAAGTCAAGGAACGGATCCTGGAGTATCTGGCCGTGCGGTCGCTGTCGAGAAAGATCAAGGGCCCGATCATGTGCTTTGTCGGCCCTCCGGGGGTCGGGAAGACCTCGCTGGGCAAATCGATCGCCAGGGCCCTCGGCCGGAAATTCATCCGCATCTCGCTGGGCGGCGTCCACGACGAAGCGGAGATCCGCGGCCACCGCAGGACGTATATCGGCGCCCTGCCGGGGCGCATCATCCAGGGGCTGAGGCGGGCGGGCTATGATAACCCGGTGTTCATGATGGACGAGGTGGACAAAATAGGCGCCGACTTCAGGGGCGATCCGTCATCGGCTTTGCTCGAGGTTCTCGACCCGGAACAGAACTTTTCTTTCCGCGACCATTATCTCGGCGTGCCTTATGACCTATCCAAGGTCATGTTCATCACCACGGCCAACCTCCTCGACCCGATCCAACCGGCGTTCCGCGACAGGATGGAGGTGCTGCAGCTGCCCGGCTATACCGAAGAAGAAAAGCTTGAGATCGCCCAGCGTCACCTCGTTCCGAAACAGATCAAGGAAAACGCCCTGAGCCCGAAGCTCATCTCCTTCACCAGCGGGGCGATCACCAAAACGATCGCCCTCTATACGCGCGAGGCGGGCGTCCGGAACCTCGAGCGCGAGATCGCCTCGGTCTGCCGGAAGGTCGCCCGGAAGGTGGCCGAAGGCAAGAAGACATTGCACAAGATCACCTTGCAAAATGTCGAAGCCTACCTCGGTCCGCCAAAGATTTTCAAGGACCAGGTCCAGAAAAAGGACCAGGTGGGGGTCACGACCGGGGTGGCCTGGACGGCCACGGGCGGTGAAATTCTCTTCGTCGAGGCGACCAAGATGAAGGGCAAAGGCGTGCTGACGCTCACGGGATTGCTCGGCGATGTCATGAAAGAGTCGGGCCATGCCGCGATCAGCTATGCCCGGGCCCATGCCAAGGAGCTGGGGATCGACAACAAGATCTTTTCCCAAAACGATTTCCACGTTCATATCCCGGAGGGCGCCATCCCGAAAGACGGGCCCTCGGCCGGCATTACCATCGCCACCGCCCTGATCTCCGTCTGCACGAACAGCAAAGTCCATTGGGACGTGGCCATGACCGGAGAGATCACCCTCAGGGGCAATGTCCTTCCGATCGGCGGCGTCAAAGAAAAAGTTTTGGCCGCCCAGCGGGCCGGCATCAGAAAGATGATCCTTCCCGCGCCCAATAAAAAAGACTTGATCGATTTGCCGGCGATCGTCAAGAAAGAGATGGAGTTCATCTTCGTCGAAGAGATCCGCGAAGTCTTCGCCCACGCCCTGGTCAAGTCCAAGGCAAAATAGGCGGCGGCATGAAGCTCGAGCGGCTCGGCGAGCGGGAGCTGATCGCGGCCATCCGGAAGGAATTTCCGGGCTCCGGTAAGAACATCGTGCTCGGCATCGGCGATGACGCCGCCGTTGTTCGACCCGGCCGAATTCCCCTCATCCTGACCAAGGACCTATTGGTCGAGGACGTCGATTTCATCCGCAGCCTCCATCCGGCCCGCTGCATCGGGCGCAAAAGCCTCAACGTCAACCTCAGCGATATCGCCGCGATGGGCGGGAACCCGAAATACGCCCTGCTCGGTCTTGCCTTCCCTCCCGATCTTTCCCTGACCTGGGTCAGCGAATTCATGGCCGGATTTGGGTCGGCGGCCCGGCAGGCCGGCGTTGACCTAATCGGAGGGGATGTCTCCAAAGCCCTGACGATCATGATTTCCGTAACCGTGCTGGGCGAAGGCAAGAATACCGTCCGACGCAGCGGCGCCAGGCCCGGCCACCGGATTTATGTCTCAGGCTGCCTGGGAGATGCCAAGCTCGGCTTTCTTCTGACGATGAAAGGGTTGAGACTGGGCCGCTCCAAAAGCGCCGATCCCATCCTGCGTGCTTTTCTTGACCCCGTGCCTCGGATCGCGCTTGGCCGCGAGCTGGCGCGCCGGAACATCCCGTCCTCGATGATTGATGTCAGCGACGGGCTGTCCGTGGATTTGATGCATATCTGCGAAGAGAGCGGCACGGGCGCCGAGATCGAGCTCGCCAGGCTGCCGCTTTCGCCCGGGATGCGGACGTTCGGCGGCAAAAAAGCTCTCGATTACGCCCTGCATGGGGGAGAGGATTTCGAGCTGTTGTTTACGGCGGCGCCCGGGAAGCAGAACCTCCTTGAGAGCCTGAAAAAGAGGTTTAAGATCACGATGATCGGCCGGATGACCGGCAAGAAAGGAATTTATTCCGTGGATCGTTTCGGCCGCAAAAAACGCTTAGAGATCAAAGGCTACGAGCACTTCACTTGAGAAGGAATGAGCCGATGAAGGCGAATTCCGCCGGCCCGGCCTGATAGACCTTGTCCTTGCCCCATTCCACCATGAGCTGGCCCATGCTCGTCTTCACCCGGATCTTCCGGTTCGTCAGGTTTTTGAGGATGGAGGCCACGGCGGCCGCGCAGGAGCCGCTGCCCGAAGAGAGCGTTTCCCCGACGCCTCTCTCCCAAAAAAGGACCTCGATCTCGTCGCGGCTCAGGACCCGGATGAATTCGATGTTCGTCCGGTTGGGGAAAAACGGGTGCGACTCGATCTCCCGGCCGAGCTGGTGCCATTCGATGCGGGCGGGGAAGCGGTCGACGAAAACGGCGCAGTGGGGATTGCCGAGCGAGACGACCGTGACCGGATAGACCTTGCGGTTGATCATCAGCGGGTAGTCAATCAGGCGCTCATGGACGGACCCGTCGTCAAAAGGGATTTCCTTGGAGGTCAGGCGCGGGACGCCCATCTCGATCTTGATCATGAGCCGATCTTCACTTTTCTCGATCAGCTCGCTTTCCCGGCTGCCGGCCGGGGTCTCGAACATGACCCGCGGGCCTTCGATCTTCTGCTGGGAATAAAGGTAGGCCGCGGCACAGCGCAGCCCGTTTCCTGAGACCTCGGCCTCGGTGCCGTCGGCGTTGAAAATTCGAAAACCGACCAATCCCCGGGCCTTGTCCTTGACCGAGATGAGAAGAAGTCCGTCGGCCCCGACGCCGGTGTGGCGCTCGCAGATCTTGCGGGCCAGATCGCCGAGGTCCTTTTCCGAGAGCTCCGCCACTTCGTCCTGATCGACGATCAGAAAATCGTTGCCCAGGGAATGGAATTTATTAAACTTCACTCATGAGATCCTAATGGTCACGATGGCGTCCCTCGACTGTCCGTCTTGTTCCCTGCGGATGAGCAGGAGGAGGGCATCGCCGGGCTTGACTTTCCGCATGATGCTCTCCCACTGGCTGACGGTCGTGATTTTTTGCCGGTTGACTTCAATAATGATGTCGCCGGGCTGGATTCCTTTGCGCTCGGCGTCGCTTCCGTTTTCAACTTCGTTAATCAGAAGGCCTTCGGTTGTTCGCAGGCCGTAGCGCCTGGCCATCTGGGGCGTCAGGGTCGAGAGGGTAATGCCGATATTTTTAGCGGCGGATTCGCCGGCGGTCTTGGCTTTTTCCCCGGTCTCGAGCTCGGCGATGGCCGCCGTGACCGTCTTTTCCTGGCCGTCGCGGACGAACTTGATCTCGACTTTTGTCCCCGGCTGGATGTCGGCGATTTTCATCCTGAGGTCGGTGGGGCTTTCGACAACCGTGCCGTTGACTTCCGTGACGACATCGTACTGCTTGATGCCGGCCTTTTCGGCGGGGCTGCCGGGCGTGACATCGTTAATAATCGCGCCCTTCCGGGATTTCAGGTTGAGCGCTTTTTGATAGTCCTGATCGATCGGCTGGGTGACGATGCTGACGCCGAGCCAGCCGCGGATGACGCGGCCCTTTTCTTTTAGCTGGGTGACGACTTTTTTGGCCATGTTGGACGGAATGGCGAAGCCGATGCCGATGTTCCCGCCTGTTGGATTTGGAGCAAGCATATTGCTTGTGATACCGATGACTTCGCCCTTCATGTTGACAAGCGGGCCCCCGCTGTTTCCCCTGTTAATGGCGGCATCGGTTTGAATGTAATCCTCATATGTTTGAACATCTCCGCCCAAACCAAGCTGTCGGCCTTTAGCGCTGACGATTCCCGCCGTCACGGTGTGTTCCATGCCGAGCGGGTTGCCGATGGCCAGCACCCATTCGCCGATTTTCATCTGGGCAGAATCTCCCAGTTCTGCGAAGGGCACATTTTTCGTGTCGACTTTGATGAGAGCCAGGTCGGTCTTAGGGTCGGTGCCAATAATCTTTGCCGTATATTCATCACCCTGAACGGTGAAGACTTTGACTTTGGAAGCTTTTTCGACAAGATGGTTATTGGTCAGTATGTAGCCGTCATTGCTGATATAAAAACCCGTTCCCTGGACGGTAAATTTATATTCCTGAGGGCGCTGTTGCTGGCGTCCGAAAAACCTGTCCCAGAAATCGTCGCCAAACGGGCTGTCCGGAAAAGTCATGGAAGACTGTTTTTCGACTCTTTCGCTCTCGATTTTTAGCACGGCCGGTCCGAGTTTTTCCGAGACTTTGACGAAATCCAGGTCGGGCTTGACCTGGGGCGCCTCCGCATAAAGGTTGGCGCCGAGCGGAGACGAAGTCTTGTTCAAAAAGCTCGTCTCGGCGTGCTTTTCGGGCAAATAGACAAATATGTAGCCGGCAAGGAGCACTCCTAAAAAGAAGCCTGCCAGCGCGATCCATACAAATTTTTTCATCTGACATCCTCCATTTTGTGCCTGGTGAACGCTAACTGCTGTTTTTTTTTAGCTTTAAAAGATAGCATATTCCTTTCCAAAATTCAAACGAGTTTCGGAGGGGACGGCCCTCTTTTCCTTCGAAGGCCGTCCCCTCTTCTTAAGCCTTTAATCCCCGTATTGAGGAGGGGAGAGGGGGCTTTTCAAAAAAATCCACCAGAAACGTTAAACCTGGCGGAGCCCAAAAAAGTTGCATTTCAGGCGCCGTCCAGTTAAAATTCCTCGTTCGGGGTCAAACCTACTCATTACGCAAAATTCTCTCGGGGAAGATGCGTAATGAGTAGGTTTGACCCCGATTGGGGAGGCAGGTTGAAAAAAGGCATTTTGATCGTTCTCGAGGGCATTGATGGAGCCGGGAAGTCCACCCAGGCCAGATTCCTGTTTAGGATGCTCCGGAGAGAGGGGTGGAATGCCGTGTATTTCCGCGAGCCGTCCAGGGGAAAATGGGGGCGAGAAATTAAACGGAAAGCCAAGGAAGCCGCCTCCCTGACGCCGGAGGAGGAGTTGGACTTGTTCCTAAAAGACCGGCAGGAGAATGTTCGAAAAAACTTGAGGCCGGCGCTCAAAGAAAAAAAAGTCGTCGTCCTCGACCGGTATTATTTTTCGACGATCGCCTACCAGGGCGCCAAGGGGATCGACCGGGCTAGGATCATGCGTCTTAACGAGGCCTTTGCCCCCAAGCCGGACCTGGTTTTTATCCTCGACATCGAGGCCAAGGACGGGCTGGCCCGGATCGAAGGCCGGAAAAAGAAAGACAAGCTCTTCGAACGCGCCGCCTACCTTGCCAAGGTTCGGAGGATTTTCCGCAGCTTCAAGGGCGGCAGGTTCCATCATATCGATGCCGGCCTGGATAGGAACGAGATCAGCAAGCTCATCCTCGAGAAAACCCTCAAATATCTGAAGAAACCGGAATCATAAATCGGGGTCAAACCTCAACCTTCAACATTTTTTGTTATAGGTTGAGGTTTGTCTCGTCAGAAGGATCTCCAGACATGTGATTTCAATGAGGTGTAGGAATCGCCCCAACGGCCCCCATCGCGGAGGGGGGCCCCGGACACTCTTGGAGGAGGACCCTTTCACAGGTTCCCCCTCCAACGGGGCGGCGGGAATACCCGCCCGCCCTGCCACCCCTCCAAGGAGCATCCTCCCATGAATTCATCGTCAAATGCTCCTTGGAAAGGAGGCAGAGAGCGAAGCGAACGTTGGAGGGAAACCCGGAATAAGGGTTTCCCTCCAAGAGTATCCGACGGGACTGGTTCCCCAGGGGGCCGGGGGCGATTCCTACACCTCATTGAAATCAGACAAACGGAGAGACTCTCGACTCTAGCCTGAAATTTGGTTTTTTCACGCTAATCTGCTATATTTTTAAGTCTATGGCCCAAAAAAACATCATCTGGCGCATCCAGATGAAGAAGTTCAATAGAAAGAAATTCTTCAAAGCCCTCCTCCTTATCGTGATCTTCGGCTCCGCCCTCATTCTCGGGGGATTTTTGGGCCTCTATGTGGCCGTCCGGAACACTCTCCCCGATGTTTCGGAGCTTGAAAAGTTCGAGCCCAAGATCCTCACCTCCATCTATGCCGACGACGGCAAGGTCATCAAAGAAATCGGCATAGAGAAGCGGGTCATCATCTCCTATAACCAAATCTCTGATATCCTTAAAAAGGCGATTCTGGCGACAGAGGACCCCAGGTTTTTCAAACATCGCGGCATCGACGTTCGAGGAATCCTGCGCGCTTTCAAGGAAAATTTCCGGAACATTCTACGCAGGCGAAAGCTTCAGGGCGGGAGCACGATCACCCAACAGCTGGCCACGAACCTCTTCCTCCACCGCCAACAGACGGTTCACCGCAAGCTTCTGGAGATGGTCCTGTCCGTCCAGATAGAAAAAAGATATTCCAAAGAAAAAATTTTCGAGATGTATTGCAACCAGTTTTTTCTGGGCCACGGGATTTACGGTGTCGAAGCGGCGGCGAATTTCTTTTTTGGCAAGAGGGTCTCTGAGCTGAACCTGGCAGAGGCCGCCCTGATCGCGGGCATCTTTCGGGGGCCATCGGTTTATTCCCCCTATTCAACTCCTGAGCTGACCTTTGACCGGCGCAACCATGTTCTCAATCGCATGGTCGAGGAGGGCTTTATCACGAAAGCCCAGGCCGAGGCGACAAGGAAGGAGCCGATGAGCGTCCTCCCGCTGGGCCGGGATGATTCCGAGTTCGGAGCTTACTTTTTTGAAGAAGTGCGCCGGCACATCGTCAATACCTACGGCGAAGATGCGCTCTACCGCGGCGGCTTAAAAGTCCATACGACCCTCAACCCCCTCTATCAGAAATTTGCCGAAAACGCCCTGGTCAACGGACTGCGTGCCTTGGATAAAAGGCACGGCTGGCGGAAGGACAAAAAGAACCTGCTGGAGGGCGAATTTCTGAAAAAAGGCCAGAAGCTCGAGGACACTTGGTTGAAGAGCTGGCCGGGCCCGAGCTTGGAAGCCGGCGATATTTTGGATGCGATCGTCCTGTCCGTCACCAAGCGCGAAGCCAGGGTCAAGGTCAAGAATTACATCGGCAGGATGCTCAATGACGATGTCGACTGGACGCGGTCCAAGAACCTTGACGGCCTGATTAAGCCCGGAGATGTGATCGAGGTCAAAGTGAAGAGCATCGACGAACAGAAAAAAGAGCTGGCCGTCTCGCTCGACCAGGAGCCCAAGGTCGAAGGGGCGGTCCTCGTCATTGACCCACGGACCGGGCAGATCAAGGCCATGATCGGCGGCTATTCGTTCAAAAGAAGCCAGTATAACCGGGCGACACAGGCGCCGCGGCAGCCCGGCTCGGCGATCAAGCCCTTTCTCTACACGGCCGCCCTGGAGAACGGCTTCACGGCCGCCAGCCGGATTCTGGATGCCCCCACGGAATTCCTCGATAAATGGAGCGGAGAGCCGTGGACGCCGAAGAACTATGACAGACGATATAAAGGCATGGTCACCCTGCGCACGGGCATCGAAGAGTCGCGGAACGTCGTTACGGCCAAAATTCTGGACCAGATCTCGCCCCAGACCGGCGTGGATTACTGCAAGAGATTCGGGCTGACGACGACCATCTATCCCTATCTCTCGCTGTCGTTGGGAACCTTCGATGTCAAGATGCTGGAGCTCGTCTCGGCCTACACCGTTTTTCCCAACAAAGGCGTCCGCGTCATGCCATACTTTATCACCCGCATCGAAAGCCGGGAGGGCGGGATCCTCGAGGAAAATCGAATCGAGTCCGAAGAGGTCATTTCCCCTCAGACGGCCTATCTCATGACTTACCTGATGCAGGGCGTGATCGAACACCAGAACGGAACGGCCAATTCGGCGGGTTTTTTGCTCAATGATAAGCCGCTGGCGGGGAAGACCGGAACGACGGACAAATACACCGACGCCTGGTTCATCGGTTTCTCGCCTTCTCTGTGCGCGGGCGTCTGGGTTGGAAACGATAACAACGTCAGCCTGGGAAGCAATGAGGCCGGGGCCGCGGCGGCGCTGCCCGTTTGGACCGAATTCTTTAAAAATGTCATCGCCGACGAAAAATTAAATGCAAAAATCGCCGGGACCGAGCCGGCCTATGAAGAGTTCGAGGTCCCTTCCAATATCGTCTTTGTTCCCATCGACCTGAGGACGGGCCTGTTGGCGGCGCCCATCTGCAAATGGCCGTTCATGGAGGCTTTCCTGAACGGGACGGAACCTGTCCGGTTTTGCACCTACGAAGACCACATGCTGACTCTGGATTACTCGACTCTGGGCCGGGCCAAAGAAGAGCGCTAAAAAAAAGGGGGGACGGCACTTTGATCGTGCCGTCCCCTTTATATGAGGGGATTGTGGAGGGGCTATTTTTTCCTGACGCTTCCGCCGGACCGCGCCGGGGGAGAGGAGTGGCCTCCGGAGGACGGCCCGCGCGATATCGAGGGCGAGGAAAAGCTTCTCGGCGTGTAAGAACGGGGGGCTGAATTGCTGGGCGCGGGGCTTTTAAAAGACGAGCTGCGGGACGACGATGAATTGCCCTGGCTGGAGAAATATCGATAGTACTTGTCGAGCGCTGAGCTCGATCGGGAAACGCCGCTCTCCCGGGAGGAATTCTCGCGGGTGATGCTCCCGGACGAGGGATAGCCAAATCCTTCTCTTCGAGTGGAATTATTGAACAACATCTCGCCGCTGCCGGCCCCGGCTTCTCCGTCTTTCTTTTTGCGGATCTTTCTTTCGGTGTTCGGGGGAGACTGGCTGGCGGGCGGTGGTGTCTCTCCTTTTTTGCTGATCTCGCCGCCGCGCGAAGTTTCGCCGCTTCTCTCGGTTACCCGGTCTCCGGTCTTGGCCGCGCCCTTCGTTTCGCCGCTTCTCTCGGCGACCCGATCTCCGGTCTTAGCCGCGCTCGAAACTTCTCGGTTCTTGATATTTCGGTCGGGCATGGTTCCCGGTTTCATTTCAACCGGTTCGCCGCCTTTTCTCATGATCATCTTCTTCCCATCGACCTGCTCGACGGAGATGTTGGGAGCGGAGAAGGGGCGGGCTTTGAGGCTTTGTTCCTTGAGCTCGAACTTGCCGAGGCTCTTGATCACGTCCTGGCCGAGGGCGGCCTTTTGAATGTTCTTGGCCTGGAGCTGATTTTTATGGACGACGGTCAGGGCCCGGGAATTATAGTAATTGTCGCCGTAATAGCCCCGGCCGTAAAACACGTTGTCCACGACATAGACGGGATAGCCCCAGTAGCTCATCGGCGCCCAGGCGAAATAATCGTAATCCCACCACCAATTCACCCAGCCCGGTCCCCAGACGTGCATCGGAATCCAGTACCAGCCCATGCCGATGCCCCAATGCCACCGGCCGTAGTGGAACGTGCTCCAGCCCCATGGCTCATAGGGGATCCAGGTCCAGCCGGCCATGGGCAGCCAGGTCCAGCGTCCGTGCCAATAGGGCCGCCAGTCCGATGCAAGCCCGCGGGGCACCCAGACATTGCCGTAGGGAGACATATATGTCCAATCGCCGTATTCGTCCAGCTCGTATTCGTAATCTTCAAGCTCTCCGGTTAAATAGCGTTTGGCCATCTGCCGGTTGATGATGGAAGCCCGGTCGCCATTCCAGCGGTCGAAGGTGTCCTCGGCCCCTGCGAAGAAAGACGCCGGCCGGTTGATAAACTGCCCGTCGGAAACGGTCAATCTCTGAGCTTTTTTGACGAGCATCGAGCCGTCCGCTCCGGCCGCTTCGACGACGCCCTGGAAGACCAGGATCTCCGTCTCTTTGTTTTCCCAGACGTCGATCCGGTAAAGGCCCCTGTCGAGAATGTAGAACGTAGCGTCCGACGTATGGACTTCGATGCTTTTTTCCTTCTCCAGGAAATTGATGTCCAGATAGATGTTGCCCGCCCAACTGCGGATTCGGGTCAAGCTGTAATCTTTCTTGGGAAGGTTGAGGAAGTCGATCTTTGTGTTTTCATCGAGGCGGATGTAGTTTTTTTTGCCCAGGAAGATTTCCGCCCTGCCGTCGGTCGTGCCCAGCCTGTCGCCTTCGGCGATCGGCGAGTTCACCGTGCCTTCCTCATAGCCAAGGTCCGAAGCCCTCTGGATATAGATGTTGCCGCTCGTAAAGCTCAGCCTGGCGAAGGAGCTGCTTGTATATTTTGTTTCTTGCGCGTTGGCCACGAGGACCAGCAGAAGGAGCGCGAAAGAAATTCCGGCTATTTTTTTCATCTTAGTTCTCCTTACACCCCTGTTCTATGCAATAAATATACCAATTTCCCCGCCTGATTATGCAATTTAACCCTGAATTTTCTGTCCTTTAAAGGGGACGAGTGTAGTTTTATATCGCCCGAGGCTCTCTGGGCGGGGGCAAACCCCTGTATTATAGAGGCCAATAATTCTTCTGGACGTCGATAACGGGGGAGATTTCCTTCTGGGTCGCAATGGAAATGTCCGCCTTGAACGCCGGAAGGGTTTTCTCGGCGGCAAGCTGCAACAGAACCTCGTGGACCCCATCGGCTAGGCCTTCGAGGCTGTACCCGCCCTCCAGGGTAAAAAGGATCCTGCCCTGAGACTGATCCCCGGCCATGGAGAGAAGCGCGGCCGCCAGGGCTCCAAAACCTTCTCCCGTGACCAGCATCCCTCCCAGGGGGTCGCCCCCATAGATGTCAAAGCCTGCCGAGACCAGGATGAACTCGGGTTTATAGGCGGCAGCGATCGGACCGAGGATGTTTTTATAGATGAAAAGATAATTCTCATCTGTTTTTCCAGGGCCCAAAGGGACGTTTACTGTAAAACCTTTACCCGCCTCTTCCCCGATCTCATCCCAGCAGCCGCTTCCAGGATAGTAGGGAATTATTGAAAATACAGAATCCTTTGGGATGGTCGGATTCCGCGTGGTGTCCGGGCGGGCGGACAAGGGCAAACCCGTTCCGGATCTTTCCCTCCATGATCAAATCAGCCGCCTTTAACAGGCCCCCCGCGGCGAGAAGCGCCGTATCGTAAGAGCGGGCCGATGTCGACGTGTCCGGGTCGAGGTAAACCCGGTCCTTGCCCGCCGTCTGCTTGATGAATTGGACATAGGCGGGATGGTGAATATATCCGATCTCTTCCTCTGTCGCCGGGCGCGGCTCGATGACCGTGAGGGGGAAGGCAATTTCCTCTTAGATCATTTTGTAGATCGCTTCCAGCCTTCTCGGGCTCTCGACATGATACGCCCCCATATCATGCGCCAAATAGCGCAGGTCTTTAACGATTCCTGTGGTCATCACTGTTTCTTCGGGAAAAATTTCTCCAGCTCCTCCGGCTTCGGCTTCGGCGTCAGGAGGCTGACGACGACCAAGGCGATGATCGACACGGCCAGCGCCGGATAAATGATCGGGATG
>JAPKZH010000024.1 GCA_026393905.1 Candidatus Aminicenantota bacterium | reverse complement strand
GCTTTCGAAGACCTGCTCAAGAAACTCGATGTGGAAAAGCATAATATCCAGTTCCAGGTTCATACGATCATCGCCTCAAAAGAACTCCCCTCCGGTCCCGGTGTCTATGAAAACTTTCTGAAAAACGAAACAAAGGAAATCGAGAACCGAGACCTCAAGAGAGTCCTCGATGAAATGAAGGGATTGTGGAATTTCAAACACTACTGGGTCGATAGCCCCTCATTTCTTATGGTCAAAGACGGATCTGTGTCCAATTCTTTTAGATTAGTCTCCAAATGGAACCTCAATTTGTCGATAGGCCAAATTCAGGTAAAAGGTGATGAGCCAGGCAAACGAATCATTTCCGTGGGCATCATCCAGCTCCAGGAATCCACCTCAGACGAAAATTCAAATCTAATCAACACCAGCGATATCGCGTTCAAAGAAAAAGGATATCTCGTTGTCGGCGTGAGCGGACTCTCCTCGGGATGGGGAGGGATGGCGCTCATTCTTATCATCAACGCGGAAATAAAGTAAAAAACGGTCTTCCGGGGTCAAACCTACTCATTACGCAAAATTAACAGGGAAATCTGCGTAACGAGTAGGTCTGACCCCGTTCTTTTTTCTTGACATAGATAATCGGCCGGGAATAACATCTTAGATAATTTCCTATCCTTTAAAGGAGGTGCGTATGAAAAAAGCTGCGGCATTTTCAATCATGCTTCTTCTGGCCTCCGTGGCCACAGCTCAGGTCTTTTTCAAGGGCACTGTGGACGAAGCCATGGCCACGGCCAAGGCACAAAACAAAAAAGTCCTCCTCGACTTCACCTCCTACACCTGAGGGGGCTGCAAACTGCTCGGTGAGCAGTTCCTCGAAAACGCCAAATTCCAGGATTTTCTCCAGAAGAACTTCATCCTTTTCCGGGCCGGCGTTCAGGATCCTGAGGGCGATGCCGTCTTCAAGAGATTCGGCATCCAGTCCCATCCGACCGTTATGATTCTCGAACCGGACGGAACCGAGGTCGATTGGTTTGTGGGCTACAGCCCTCCTCCCGAAAAATACAAAGAGCAAGTCGAGAAAGCACTCCAGGGGATTGACACGTTTCAAAGCCTGTCGGCCCAGTATGCCAAGGAGCCGAAAAATGTCGAAGTCATCTCCGAGCTGGCAAGTAAGTACAGCCGCCGCAACAAGCCGGAAAAAGCGGTCGAACTTTTCAAACAAGTCGTCGCCTTAGACCCCGAAGGCAAGCAGGGAACGACCGAATTTAACAACGAGAAAGTCACGTATACGCAAAATGCGGAATATAACTTGGGGACGACGGCCATATCCGGCAGGGCTCCCGACGTGGCCCCTCTCCAAGCGTTCGTTAAGAAATATGCCGGAGGCGTCCTGGTCAAAGAAGCCTACAGGCGCATGAGCGGTTATTACAACCGGACCGCTCGAAAAGAAGAAGCGACAAGATTTTTTGAAGAATACACGACCCGCTTCCCGCAGGACGCAGAAGCTTACGGCGCCTGGGTAATCCGTATCATCTCCGATAAAGATCCGCTCGACAAAGGAATCACCTTGGCTCAAAAAGCCATCGATCTTACGCGAAAGGCCATCGGGCAGACCAAGGAAACGCCTCGAGGGAATCCCTATCAAAACCTCGCTCAACTCTATTTGCTCAAGGGCGACAAGGCCAAAGCCGCCGAGACCGCCGATGAAATGCTCAAGTTCGCCGCCAGCCTGCCCAGCCCTTCGGGTCCGATGTCGGGGACCGCGATGAGTCCTGTTTTGATGGCCGCGCCCATGGCCGCCCGGATCTATGTCGAGGCCGGCTATCCTGATAAAGCTCTCGCGACCTACGGGCCTGAGTTCATGAAAAAAATCATGGAAAATTCCTCCATGCTCGGCCGGTATGCCCAATTCTGGTCCGACCAGGGGCAGAACCTCGAAAGCGCCCTGGAAGCGACAAAAAAAGCGATCGCCCTGACACCGGACAGCTATTCCCCATGGAACACGATGGGTCAGATATACCTGAAACAGAAAAATTACGACGAAGCGCTCAAAGCCGCCGAAAAAGCTCTCTCGCTCGCCCCGGACCAGCCGCTCCGGATCAAAGAATCGATCAAAAAGAATATCGAAGCGATCAAAACCGCGGCTCAGGAGAAGAAATAAAGTAAGCCGGGATCAAACCTACTCTTTTCGCATAATTTCCGGCGCTATGAATTCATGGCCCGATGCTCCTTGGAAGGAAGGCAGCGAGCGGAGCGAGCGTTGGAAGGAAACCCTACGGAAGGGTTTCCTTCCAAGAGTGTCCCAGGGAAAGACTGCGTAATGAGTAGGTTTGACCCCGGTCTTTTTTATTCTTCGAAGAGGTATTCTTTCTGGGAGAAAAGCAGGCAGGCCAGGCCTAAAAAGACGGCCGTTACGATCAAAAGCGTGACCATGGCCGCGAGCGGAGAGCTGGGCTCAAGCCTGAAGAGGAGAAAGGCAAACCTCCCGCCGGTCGTCACCGTGCCTCCGGGAAGCAGTGATTTCAGGTAGTGGACGATCGTAAAGCGCTGTGTCGCTCCGGGAAAATATTGGACGACGTTTTCCCAGCCGAAGGCGAAAATCAAGCCGAACAGGATCGATCTTTTGAAGAACGTCCCGAGAAAAGCAAAAAACGCCGTATAGCAAATCAATCCCAGGGCTAAAACCCCCAAATCTTTCGCTAAAACCGCCCAAACCGAGAAATCTAAGAGATCCTCAAAATTCAGGATGAGGAAAGAAAAAACGACCCCCGCCGCCACCATGGCCACGATGAAGACGACATAGGCGGCATACTTACCCAAGACGATGGCGGACTTGGAGATGGGCCTGGTTGTGAGATAGGTCAGCGTTTTTCCCTCGATTTCCTCCAGGCAGACCGACGAGCCATAAAAAAGCGCCAGGATCAAGATCAGGAACTGCAGGTAGAAGGCCATGATGATGTTGGAGAAGACGCCCATGCTGTCGATCGTCCGTCCGCCGAAAAATATTTGATTCAACTTGATGACGAGGGCCATGAGCACCGGCAGAAAGCCGATCACGAAGAAGACCTTGGTTTTCCTGGCCTTGCGCCCCGCGAAAAAGAAAAAGCCAAAAATCGAGCGAAAAGAATGCCAGGCATGTCGCGGCATGTTATTTTCCTACCAAATAATCAAAGACGGCCTGCAGGTTATCGTCCGGCGAAGTGATCTCCTCGACATCCAGCGCGTTGTCCACGATGAGGCGCGGCAGCAGGCCGAAAAACCTGTCCCTGTTCTTCGTTTCAAAGAGCACGGTGCCCGCCGCAGGGCCAAATTGGATGTTGAACACCGAAGGCTCACCGACCAGCCGGCCGGCCAGCGCCCGGGGATCGCTGCATTTGATCGAGATGATATGGGGATGGGCATCGATCAGGTCTCGGATATAATGGATATCGCCTTGGGCCAGGATCTTTCCCTGATGGATGAGGATGATAGTCCTAGTGAGGGCCTCGATCTCGGGTAGGACGTGGCTGGAGACGATAATCGTTTTACCTTCGCTCTTGTATTCTTTTATGAGCCGGATGACCTTGCGTTTGCCCAGCGGGTCCAGGCCATTCAAGGGCTCATCCAGGATGATGATGTCCGGATCATGGGCGATGGCCTGGGCGAATTTGAGTCTCTGACGCATGCCTCGGCTGTAGGCGCGGATCAGCCTATCCTTGTCATTCCAGAGTTCGACGATATTCAGCGCCTTTTCGGCCCTGTCTTCAGCCTGAGAACGAGATGAGGGATATAGCGTCAGCAGGCTCGTCAGGAATTCCCATCCCGTCATCTCTTCATAGAAAGCGTCCTGCTCCGGGCAAAAGCCGATGCGCACGTACAGATCGTAGTTGTTCCTGATCGTCCGGCCTTGGATCATCGCCTGGCCGATACTGGGCT
>JAPKZH010000204.1 GCA_026393905.1 Candidatus Aminicenantota bacterium | reverse complement strand
CAGACCGTGACTCCGCGGTCTGATTGCGTGTTGCCCTTGATTTGCTGCTCGTCCTCCCAGACGATGTCGGTCGCGCTAAGTTTCTGCTTCTTTTGCCCGTATTGGCCGGACACCCCGCCTGCGCCGCCTCCCGGCGAAGAGGAGGAGACGGCCCCCATGGCGCCGAACCTATAATAAATACTGGAGTTCGTGCGCCGATAGACAAGGACAATCCTCTCGCCGGCGATACCCACGGCCGGGGAGTCGGATGTCGAGGAATCCTCGACTTTGGTCTCATCGGTTTCTTCGGGTCCCCATTTCCCCGAGGAATCGAGGTACCTGTAGTAAATATTGTTGTTGCCGGACCCTTTATGGAAAACATAAAGGCGGTCGCCGAAGACGCAGGCCGTCGGACTTGCAGACGCCGCGACCTTTCCCGGCATCAATTTCGTTTCCTCCAAAACGATGTCGGTCGTGTGGTCGCCGCTCATGATGCCCGGCCTGAACCTCATGTAATAAATGCCCTTTCCGCCGGACTGGAGGAAGAAGAGAAAGAGCTCTCCCTTATAGACGGCGGCGGCGGAGTGGAAGTAGGAGGCCGCGACCAGCTGATTGCTGAATGACTGTGCTCCCGGTGTCCATTGCCCGGACGAGTCCATATACCTGTAATAAATTGACTGGTCCATCGGCCTTCCCCCCACTGCGGGCCAGCCGCTGTGGAAGAGGTAGATCCGATTCCGGAAGACCACGGCCACGGGCGCGGTCCAGGCCAGGATTATGCCGGGCATGAGAGGCGTGTTGATGGCGCCCGAGTCCGCCCCGCCCAGCTTTTGCTTGATCGTCCCGTACTGGCTGCCTCCGCCGCCTCCCGCTGCGCCCCCATGGCTTCCGGTTCCCGCCTTCGTTTCCACGCTTGCCAGGACAGCCGGGTCGAACGTCGTGTATTGCAATGTGTACCCATCGAGCCAAAAAGCGTGCAACTGGCCGTTGAACTCGACGACGGACGGTGCGAAAATGCCTTTGGCCGTATCGCCGAGCGGGAGAAGGCAGCTCATGCCGTCGGGGTTCCAGGTTACGCCGCCGGAGCCGGTTGTCTTGAAGCCCCCGGCCTCTGGGCCGGCGATCGCTCCGCCCTCGAAGATATTCCATGAACCTGTGACGGGTTCGATGAGATCGCCCTGGGCCTTAAAGCCCGCCCAGCTGACAATGTCCCAGTCCCAACACTTCTTATGCCAGGGAGGCCAATCGAAGGCAGGGACATAAATACAGACATAAAGGCCCAGGCTGCCGCTCAGGGCTTCGAATTCATCGTAGAAGCGCAGGCTGTACGCGATCTTCAGCGAACTCTCACCGACTTCGAGGTCGCCTTCCAACGACAGGCTGCCTTCGATCTTGAGCGCGTTATCGATGAGCGTCAGCGTGACCTTGACGCCCGCCTCCACGATCAGGAGGTTGAGGCCGGCGCTGGCGTATACATCCGCCCTGACGTAAGGTCCAAAGCTGCCGCCGGCGCCGAGAGGGCTAAGATAGATCGTCCCCTCGACTCCCGCCGAGGCGCGAACTCCCGCCGTGAGGTTTATCACGAAGGGCCCGATGGGAATCGGCATG
>JAPKZH010000596.1 GCA_026393905.1 Candidatus Aminicenantota bacterium | reverse complement strand
GGCGCCTAGAAGGATTTGCCGGATGATGGACTCGTGGGAGGGCGCCAGAACGTCATTCTCTTCCATAGAGGAGCCGGAGGGAAACCAGCGGCCGGCAGCCACATATTTCTTGAGTTTCTCATATTCTTCCGGATAATACTCTTTCATCATCTTGTAGCGGTTGGCACCGCTGAAATTGAAAACGTAATCGGGGTATTTCTCGAAGAGCCTGAAATTAAAGACCATCGTGTTCCAGATGTATTCGTTGATGGTCGTTTGATAATCCCACCGCCACTGCGTATCCAGATGGGCGTAGCCGACGGTGTACAGGATTTTCTCCTTGGACAGGTCATTTTGCTGGGAGAAAACGGTCAACGAAGAAAGGATGAAGGCGACAAGGCAGAGCCTTGAGAATATTTTCATTAGATCACCTCACAAAAAATGCTATCTGCGCTAAAATATTTATGATTCTCTTCCATTTCATGTAGGTTATGAAACATGGAAAAGAGACATTTTTTTATCCGATTATCCGAGCCAAGCCTCATGAGGGGACACGATTTTGTGTCCCCTCTCGTTTCTAATCTTATTTTTGCACCGGCGCCGGGGGCGAGGGCGGCGGGTTCAGGTTCTTGTAGTTCAGCATGGCGTTGAACACCAGGAAGAAAGAGCCATGGGTCTGGTGGCGCCACATAGGATTGAAGCTGAACATGACCACGTGGCCACTGCCCAACGGAGCGTCAACGAGCGCGGGCGTGTTGGCCAGCTCTTCGCCGCCGGCCAGGCCGCCGCTGATCAGGAGGTCGTTGACGGCAGAGGCGAAACGGATGATCGTCCTTGCCCGGATGGCCGCAGTCCCAGGCCCTCTCCCTTCGGGCTGAGCGCCCTCCTTCTCCATCTTCCGGAATTCCTCGACGGAAGCCTTGCCGATGTCCCGGGGCCTGCCCTGAGGAATATCGGCGTCATTGACCCCGCCGCGTCCCGACGGCCGACCCTGAGCGCCGCCCTGGGGCCCCATCATTCCGCCGCCGCCACCTCCGCCGCGTCCGCCGGACCCAAATCCTCCCATGCCGAACACCGGTGATTGGCTAAAATAGATGCCCAGCGTGTCGTCGTATCCATAGACGATGGGGCTCGTTTTATCGGAGACTTCGGCTTTGTAGACGCCGCCGCGCGCCCAGAGGTTCGTCGTCGTCCGGATGGACGTTCCTCCGGCCAGTCCGAACTGGATCGGCAGCGAGGAGCTGTTGGCGATCGTTATGAACAGGCCGCCGTCCTTGATGAAATCGCGCAGGTGGAGCACGCCCTCGAGCTCGATACCGCCGCGCATGTCGTCGGTGGAATCCTCCACCCCGATGTTGGGGGTGAGGGCCGTTTTCTTCCAGGGGATCGGCTTGTCGCCGGCGAGTCCCGAAACAACGCTCAGGGCGTCTCCGGACGCAGGGCCGAACAGAATCACGTCATATTTGTCGCGGAGCCGGGCGTTATCGCGGACGGCGTGGACCGAGACATATTCGTAAGGGATCTGGAGATCATCGAGCGCGATGCGCACCCATCCTTCGGTCTGGGTGGTCTGCCAGGTGTGCATGACGGCGATACGAGGCGCAACCACCTCATGAACGGGAACGTCCGGTACCGCCGGGACGGCATATATTGTAAGGCCATGCTGCTTCCCGGCTTCATCCAGCAGGCTTTCGAGGTTCCCTGAATTCTCGGCGGCTTTGATAACGAAAGCCCCGGCATTGAACTTTTTGCCGCTCGACTCGAAGGCTTTTTCCGCAGCTTTTATCTTCAGGTCTTTGTATTTGAACCGGAACGAGGCGATGGCGTTGTCTGCATTGTGGTTGAGAAGGAAAGCCTGGGCAGCACCAGTTCCGATGCGGACCAAACCTCCGGGAGCTTTGACATCGCCCTTGACCAGGGTCATGGGAGCCGAGAGCACGGAGACGTCCTCGACGCGCACTGTCTTCACGTTGAAAAGCGGCCCGAGGGTCCAACCGACGTCGTCGTAGGGACGCGGGTCGTTGACGTTGAAATACTGTTTATCGAGAAGCATGTCGGCCATCCGGGAATAGGGCTGGTCCATCCGGATGACATAGCTTCCCGCGGGATATTCGACGTCTCCCACTTTGAAAGCTTTGTCCGCCTTATTCACCTCCACACCTTGAGCCTGCAGCAGCTGAAGGAGGCGGGCCTGCTGCCCCGGCCTCGGATCGATGCCGGGAAAGATGTAGGCGGCCGGACCTTCATTCTTGGCCTTGGCCACGGACCGCTTGCTCTTGAGGTAAAAATTTTCCAGGAATCGCTCGCGGTTCGTCGCGATGTAGTTCATGCCGATGAGGAGAGCGCTCTGCTGCATGTTGACGTTATTGCGAATCGACCACACGGTGGAGGCCACGGGAGGGTTCGGACGGAACCAAGCCCGGTCGGGGCTGGCGCTGATGATCCGCGTGCTGGCGTCGCCGGCGCCTTGGGTCTCGTAAAAACGGCCGATGGCATTATGCCCGTTGGCCGCGTAGAAAGCGTAATTCGGCGCCCATCCGTCATAGAAGCCGTGTGTCCAGACACCGGGCACGCCTTCCCGGGTCATGCCGTCGATTTCCTGGTAGGCCAGCTGGTGCCACTCATCGATGACGATCGGGTCCAGCCAGGCATTATAGGGACCCGTCCCGGTGGAAATGTACAGGAATGAGACGGATTCATGAAGATCGTGCATCACCTGGGGATGATAGCCGAGCTCGACTTTCATGATGTTTTTCGACAAAGCCAGGGCGAGGCCGATGTTGTCGCGGTTGTCGTCATGTGCGACGTACTTCCCCCACCAGAGAGGGCTTCTCGGCACCGTAACTTTTGGATCCTTGCGGGGAGCCATGGCCAAGTCTACATATTTGTCCCGGCCGTCCACTTCGAGGATCGGGGTGATCATGACGATCGAGTTCTCGCGGATGGTCTTGATGAACGGCGAATCGTCAACGGCAATGCGGTAGGCGAGCTCCATGAGCATCTCGACCGAGCCGGTTTCCCCTGAATGCATGCCGCCCGTCGCCCAGTAAATGGGCTTGCCCTGTTTGATCAGGCTCTGGGCAACGGCATCGGTGATCTTCCTCGGGTCGGCCAGCTTAGCCGTGATCTCTTTATAGCGGTCCAGGTTTTTGATGGTGGTGTCATCGGCGATGACGGCCAGGATCCAATCCCTCCCCTCTTCCGTCTTGCCGACCGTGAAAACTTTCACTCTCGGCGAGGCATTGGCAAGAGCCCTCAAATATTTATAGACATCTTGGGAATAGCTAAGGATATTGGGCGCTCCCACGATATGACCTAGGACTTCGAGCGGCGTGGGGACCCCCGCCTTGTAGGGCATATAGTTCACGTATTTCGTGGAAAAATGGGGATCGGTCGTATATTCGCGGATCTTCTTGGTATATTCCTCATGGTTTTTCTGAGAAAAAGCGGAAGAAAAGACAAGTAGCAAGGCCAGCCCGAGGGCCAGCGGCGCCTTGACCGCCCTCGCCCGCCGTAAGAAACAAACGAATGCCCGCCGATTGGATGCCATGGATCTCCTCCTCTCAAAAAGACGATAATGATTTACCTAATACTTATCATTCGTGACAAAACCCTGTCAATAGCGAACCGTGAGCGGGACAACAACCGCGCCCCCCATGCAAAATCCGGGGAAAAATATTATGACCCGACCTATCGAAACTTAGGACAGTTTCTTTGGGTCGAGGACGACATGCATGATCCGCTGCCGCTTCCAGGTGTAAGTGATATGGACCTTGCCGTCGCCGGCTTGGATGACGGCAGGATAGGAATACTCACCGGGCTTGCTTTCGATGACGAGGGAGGTTTTCCATGATCTGCCGTCTCCGGAGATTCCGACCACGAGCGGTGTGCGACCCCGGGTGACAGGGTTGTAAACGAGCAGTTGCCGGCCGTCCTTGAGCGTTATCCCGTCAATGCCGGAGTTGGGATTCGGCAGAGGTGTGGCCTTCATCCCGCTCCAAGTTTTTCCGCTATCCTCCGACCAGCATTCTGTGATCCGGCCCTGCCGGCTGCGGCAAAGCAGCTGCAGGCGGTTCGCCGGATGGAACAGGATCGTCGGCTGGATGGCGCCGAATTCCTTGCCGTCATTGAGCGACCCTGTCGTTGTCCAGGTTCGGCCGAGGTCAGCCGTTCGCTCCAAATGAATCCGCCAGCCCGCCTCCTCTGTGCTGGATGGGCATAGAAGGGCACCATCAGGCATCTCCACCGGCTTGTTCTTGATGGGCCCGAGAATGCCTTCCGGCAGAGGGCGCGGTCTCGACCAGTTCGTCCCGCCGTCGTTAGAAGCCATGATCATCCCCCACCATCGAGACGGGCTTGGCCCGACCTTGTAAAATAACAGCAGCGGACCACGCTTTGATTGGAACAGCACCGGGTTCCAGCAGGGAAACCGCTGTTTCCCGTCTTCCTGAACGCCGTTGGCGATTTCGACCGGCGCTGACCAACTTTTGCCGTCATGTCGGGCGAGCCAGATGCCCACGTCGGGGTGCCCTTCTTGCGTCCCGCCAAACCAGGCCGCAACTGGGCCGCTCCTGGTTTCAGCGATGGTCGAGGCGTGGCAGGAAGAAAATGGAGCGCTCTGGAAAATGAATTCGGTTTTTTCCAAGGCCCCCGTTTTTATCTCGACGCCGCTCAACGAGACCAACAGGCCCACTGCCAGTTTCATAATCAAGGCGATGCGGAGTATTTTCATCAAGTCACTTTTTTTGGTTCTCTTCCATTTCGTGTGGAATGAAAAGGGAAACGATCCGGAGACGGCTGAAGCGACCATGGAGGGTTTAGCCTTCCCGAGCCCTCCTTCAAGGGCAGCCGGCTCGGAAGAAGCCGGCTGGCGAAGTTGTCTGAGCTTCCCGGCGAACATCCGTAAGATCGAGGCCGGGAAGCGAGTTCTTCGCCGCCGAGAAGGAGGGCTCGGGAACGGCGTTAAAAACCCGGATGGGGAGCAAGGCCGTTTCCGGATTGTTTCCCAGATAATTTTTCCCCGCATGAAATGGAAGAGAACCCTTTTTTTCGGACTTTTCCTCGGCCGCTTGGAGATTTTAAAAAAGGCTGGATTGGTTACGTTTTGATCCCTAGGCGTACCGGCCAAACCATCTAGATGCCGGGGAAACAACCCGGGGCCCGCACCATCAAGACGGGTACGCAGACGGACCGGAGAATTCGATCGGCCACGCTCCCCCAATACCAACGGCTGAGGCCCGATCGCCCATGGGTAGCCAATACGATGAGGTCCACCTCATTCTTTTTGGTGTACTCGGCGATAGCCTCCGGCGCCTTTCCTTCCAGAATCTCCGACCGGACGATGAGGCCTTTCTCTTTGAGCCGAGCGGCGACTTGTTTGAGGTATTTCTCCGCCTCAGATCTTTGCTCCGCTTGCATCTGATGCCGGTCATCCTTGCTAAAAGCCATGCCGCCTCGAGTGGGGATTTCGAGAGGCTCGATGACCCGGATCAATATGACATCCCTTACCTCACATCCTTTGCCGACGGCCTCGACATGGGGGAGCACGCATTCGGCCAACTCGGAACCATCCAAAGGGGCTACGATTTTTTGGTACATATCTCCTCCTCGGTCCAAAAACGATCTTATCTATATGAAAGCGTCAGCGTATTGCGATGCGCCTTGCTTCCTCTTCCTAGAAAGGCTGCCTCTGCGCTCCCCGCCCCGAAAGAATCTTATCTCGGCGTGGTCGATCAAGTCAATAATTCCTTGACAATTCCGGACGTTTCAATAAAGACTATACGAAAAAGGAGAATGTCATGAAAAAACCGCTTCTTGGGCTGCTCATCCTCTTGGCCTTCTCTCTTGCCGCGCTCGCCCAAAACGAATTTTTGCCCAGGTTCGAACTCCATGCCGTGGGCGGGTATGGGCTATCCCAGTTCAAGGGAGACTCCATCTATTCCTACGAGTGGAGCTACATGCTTCTCCAGTCCGCAAAGGAAGACACCCTGGTCTCGATGAAGGCGCAGGGCGGCCTTTTCTTGACGGGAGGCGCTTCCTTTTTCTTTCATCCGAATTTCGGAATCCAGATCGGCGGCGGCTATTTCTCTTCAAGTGTCCCCAACACCGGGTCGTTCACATTCGCTTGGCAGTCGATGCTCTCTCCGACTGTGACCACTGAGGAGGCCACATGGAACGGCGACGGGAAAATGACCACGATTCCTCTCTTCCTGAACATCGTCGGAAAATTCAGGCTGGGCATGGTGAATGTCTTTTTGACCGCCGGGCCGACGCTCTACCTCAACAGCTTCGAGTCCAATTCCTTTGTCGGATTCGGAGATTCCTATTACACGATCATTTTGCCCTATGAATATCAATGGGTGGATGCATTCCAGATCCCCGTCAGCATTCCCAAGACATCCTGGAAATCGTTCGGCGCAAACTTCGGCTTAGGCATCGATATTGAGGTCTCTCCCGGAGTGGCCATCACGGCGGAAGGCCGCTATTTCCTGATACCAATGAAAAACCTGACCTGGCAGTGGATACCGGGAACCTACGACAGCATTTTCTACGACAATTTTGCAGGATGGGAATACACCGAGGATGATTTTGCCGATTTTCAACAGGAGATGAAGCCGTTGGAGGTCAAACCTTCGTTCTTCTCTTTTGCTCTTGGTCTCCGGCTCACCTTCGGGCAGAAATAGCCGGACAAGACTCTCTCAATCCAGCCGCTTGCGATACAGAAAAGATCTAAATTTACTTCTGGGCGCCTAGT
>JAPKZH010000550.1 GCA_026393905.1 Candidatus Aminicenantota bacterium | reverse complement strand
GGCGATTTTCCAGTATGCCTGGACATCGTTCGGCCCCCTCGAAGGACAGGCCTTCGGTCTGGCCTTCTTCCCAAACGCAACCATCGGCGGCGGCACGGCCCTCTATTATTCCATGGCCTCGGAGGAGGATCTCTTCACGGCCGTCCACGAAATGCTCCACTGGTGGACGAATATCTTCGCCCCGGCCTGGTTCAGGGAAGGCGTTCATACATATTTGGCCTGGAAGCTGCTGGTCAAGCTCGGCATTCTCGATCCCTCTCAGTTGCAGGCCGCCCTGGAATCATTTCTCAACGAGCATGAGAGGGTCGTCAGACGTGAAGGGAAACGTTTTACGCTCGCGGAATCATCGGAGAACTATGACCGGCAGAGAGGCGGCGGCGACATGTACGGCCTGATGCCCCTCCTGGCCTATAAGCTTGACCGGGAAATCCAGGCTCTCAATCCAAGCGCCGGCCTGGAGCTCGTCTTTGCGGTGGCCGGCCGAAAGAGGCTTCAAAAATTAGATTTCGTCGCCTTGATCAAAGACGTCACGGGCTATGATCCCGAACCCCTGTTCCAAAAATATTTTTATGCTATAATCGAAAACCCCGCAGACCTGCTGAAATAGTCAACGAAACCTTCGGATCGACACGGAAGCATCTCCTTTTCCGTGAACATAAATCATTCATGATGTGGGTGGCGCCGACCAGGGCGCCCAGATGCCCGAAGCGAATGGGACCCTCGTCAGGGTGAAGAGCGAGGGCAGCTGGGCTGGTCGGTGACAGGACCCACAGCTCTCAGGATTAAGCTATCACGGAAATGGAGATGCAGACGATCGACCGGCGCTCCTTGACATCCTCCCTCCCGCCGCGATATAGATTCGTCTAAACCCGCATGCGCTACCTCGGTGTCTGGGACTACGTCATCATCGCCGTCTATTTCCTCATCTTGATCGGCATCGGCTCTTATTTCCGCAAGAAGGCCGCCGCTAGCCTCGAGGACTATTTCCTGGCCGGCCGCAAGATGCCCTGGTGGGCGCTGGGCCTCTCGCAGATGACGTTCTGGTTCGACATGACCGGGACGATGATCATCACCTCGTTCCTGTTCATGCTCGGCCCGCGCGGCATCTACATCGAGTTCCGCGGAGGCGCGGGCCTGGTGCTTATCTTCCTGATGCTCTGGGCCGGTAAATGGCATCGCCGCTCGGGCGTCATGACCGGCGCCGAATGGATGGTCTACCGCTTTGGCCGCGACTTCTGGGGCCACTGCGCCCGCCTCATGTCGGTGGTTTCGACGGTCATCCTCAACTTGGCGCTCCTGGCCTATTCGTTCAAGGGCGCGGGCCTCTTCCTCTCGATGTTCCTCCCCTTCTCGCCATGGGTCTGCTCGCTGATCATGCTGGCGGTCACCGCCCTTTACACACTTGAATCGGGCTTTTACGGGGTCATTTTTTCGGATATCTTCCAGTCCATTTGCATCTGGATTGGCGTGGGCTTTATCGTCGTCCTGGCCGTGATGAAAATATCCGGCGCCGGTGATCTTGGCGCCCTCGCCGCCAGCGTGACCGGCAATTCCGATTGGCTTAGCGCGCTCCCCCAATGGAAGACGGCCTTGCCAGCCGGCTACGAAGGCTAC
>JAPKZH010000191.1 GCA_026393905.1 Candidatus Aminicenantota bacterium | reverse complement strand
GACTTCACACTTTGGTCACACGATTATTACCGGGAGCTCAAAAACATACTCCGCGTCCAGGACCAGATTGCCAAAGACATCGCCGAGGCGTTGAAGGTCAAGCTCGTCCCCAAAAATCGCCCCTAAGGGTCAGATATATAGAGATCTCCGTCTGAATCCCGTTAGGCATAAAGGATCCGCGAACTTGAAGTGCCAAATTGGCACCTCAAATTGCCACTATTCCCGCCCTTTCTGAACGGCCTTCTTGAGAGACTTGATGACAAACGTATTCAAGCTCTCTCCCTCGTTAAGTGCCCTTACGGCGAGGGCCCGGTGCATTTCCGGGCTGGCCCGTAATACAAATCTGCCGGAATAGCTTCGGTTTGTCGGTCGGGAAAGGGGTCGACCGTCCTTTCCATAGATCTCGATCCACTCATCGATAATCTCGCAGAGTTTCCGATAGACGTCCGCTTCGTCGTCCCCGTGGCAGCAGTCGCCGATCCAGCCCGGAACGGAGCCGACATAGCATTGGTCCTTCTCTGACCAGGCAACTAATTTCAGATATTTGTCCCGCGGTTTCATGTCAATGCTTCCCTTATTATTTCCTTGACCAGCTTAATTTGATATGGCTTGGCATCATCGCCGGGTTGTCCTGAAAGCGTCAAAATGACGCCCGAGGAATGCATGTAGTTGCGATGGCTTCCTTTGCCTCCGCGATCGACGAAACCCGCCTTCTCGAGTTCCTTCATAAGCTCGCGAAGTTTCTTAGGCATGACAATGATACTAATCTGATACTAATATGTCAAGTCGTTTTGTATTATTAGTTCGGCCGATGCGTAATTCGGACATAACTTATATCGCTCCTCTAGAGAAAACGCATCCTGAGGGGAAGATTTCTCAAAGATACGAAATCGTAATCCGGAGCTGCTCTTTGAGCTTGAAGGAAAACCGTTGAGAAAATACTATTGACAGAAACGTCATTACAGACAAGTCTGTCCTGAACTTCGAATCTCTCGTAAATTTGATTTCCCTTAAACATATCCGAATTCGGGAGTCACCGACTCCCGAAGGAGATGGTTGATGATTATCATGAAGCTCTTTGTCTCGTCCCCGCCCATTGACACTCAGTCCGAAGTCGTGCTTGTATGACGAAAATAGCAATATCCGTGCTGGCTTGAGTCTGGCCCAGTTGACTCTGCCGCCATTCCTTGCTAATCTTTAGCCATCCCAAATAGAAGGGGTCAGCAATGGCCATCAAGTGCCCGAAGTGTCATCACGAGAATCCCGATGAAACTCTTTACTGCGGAAAGTGTGGGACTCAGCTTCCTCCGCCTAAAGTCGATCATCCCGAGGTCACAGAAACTCTTCAAACGCCCATCAAAGAATTGACAACAGGCTCAACCTTTGCCGGCCGCTACCAGATTATCGAGGAGCTGGGCAAAGGAGGAATGGGCAGAGTCTATAAAGTCTTCGATACAGATATCAAGGAAAAAGTGGCCTTGAAGCTGCTGAAGTCTGAAATTGCCTCCGACAGAGAGACGATCGAACGGTTCTCGAACGAACTGAAGTATGCCCGTAAGATCAGCCACCGGAATGTCTGCCGGATGTATGACCTCGGCAAGGAAGCCGGTAACTATTTTATCACCATGGAGTACGTATCGGGAGAAGACCTCAAGAGCTTTATCCGGAGATCGCGGCAATTGGCGGTGGGAACGGCCGTATTCATGGCCAAGCAGGTCTGTGATGGGTTGGTCGAGGCTCACAGACTGGGAGTTGTCCATCGCGATCTCAAGCCGGGCAATATCATGATTGACCGGGAGGGCAATGCCAAGATTATGGATTTTGGGATTGCCCGGTCCATTTCTGCGAAGGGAATCACGGGCGCGGGAGTAATGATCGGGACGCCGGAGTATATGAGCCCGGAGCAGGTGGAGGGCAAAGACGTCGACCAAAGGTCTGATATCTATTCTTTAGGGGTGATTCTCTACGAGATGGTCACGGGGCGCGTCCCATTTGAAGGAGATACGCCCTTCACAATCGGCGTGAAGCATAAGAGTGAGCTTCCAAAAAATCCCCAGGAGCTGAATGCCCAGATTCCCCAAGACCTCAGCCGCCTAATCCTCCGCTGCCTGGAGAAAGACAAAGAGAAACGCTACCAGAGCGCCGATGAGTTGCGAACAGACCTTGGAAAAATCGAAAAAGGCATCCCGACCACAGAGCGCCCCATTCCCAAACGAAAGACCGTCACCTCAAAGCCGATAACCGTAACCTTTAGCCGGAAGAAACTGCTTGTTCCGGCACTAGCTATTGCATTAGTTGCCATTGCGGCAATCATCTGGTTTGTTTTTCTTAAAAAGGGAATGCCTCTTCTTCCCGAACAGAAGCGCTCCATCGCTGTGATCAGCTTCGAGAACCAGACGGGCGACAAGGCCTATGACTATCTCAGCAAAGTCATCCCGAATCTCTTAATCACAAACCTCGAACAGTCCGGATATTTCAACGTGACAACATGGGAAAGGCTTCGGGATCTTCTCAAGAACGCCGGGAAGGGAGATGTGGACTTCGTTAACTCAGACCTGGGGTTCGAGCTTTGCCAGAAGGACGCCGTTGAAGTCATTGTTCTCGGAACCGTAACCAAGGCGGGGAATACGTTTGTCACAGACGCCAAGGTTATGGACGTCGGGACAAAGAAATTGCTGGGCACGGCCGGCTCGAGGGGAGACAGCCCGGACAGCATTCTCAAGAATCAAGTCGATGACCTTAGTCGTCAGATAGCCAAAGGAGTCGGTATTTCCGAGCGAAAAGCTACGGCCGCAGGAAAGCGTATTGGGGACCTGACCACGAGTTCACTGGAAGCCTATAATTTCTATTTAAAGGGACAGGAGGAATACGGTAAGTTGCGTCTTGCTCAAGCTCGGCAGTGCTATGAAAAAGCGGTCGAACTTGACCCTAATTTCGCCATGGCTTTGAGAGCCCTCGGCGGAGAATCGCTGAAGAAGGCGATGGCCCTGTCCAAGAATGTCACCGAAAAAGAAAGGCTCTATATCGAGGCCAGTTACGCTTCTGGAATAGAAAGGAACGGGCCAAAAGCGATATCCCTTTACCGGCATATTGTGGACAGATATCCGAAAGAAAAATCGGCCTATGAGTATCTGGGGGGGACCAGTCAAGACCCTCAGGAAGCCATGGGAATTTATCGCAAGATCCTGGAACTTGACCCAAATCATGGCGTAGCTTTGAATTATTTGGGTTATATTTTTTTGGATCTTAAACAGCCCGGTCAGGCCATCGATTGCTTAAAAAAATACGTCGCCGTCAGGCCCGAAGACGCCAATCCACTCGATTCGCTGGCCGATGCCTACTTCCAATTGGGGCGAATCGATGATGCCATTGATAATTACAAAAAAGCCCTGCAGGTCGATCCGAGTTTTTTCGGCTCTATGCTGGCCGTCGGCTACATTTATGCACTCAGGGGCGATTATTCCCAAGCCTCTGAGTGGGTCGATAAAGCTATTAGTGTTTCCATGGGTGAAGCTAAGGTCTACTGTTATTTGTGGAAGGCCTTTTATTTTGCCTGGCTGGGGAATCGCGATAAAAGCTTTGGCAATATCCAGGTGGCCGAAGACCTTTCGGTGGCATTGAAAGATAAAACGGGAAAAGCCCTGGCCGAACGGCTGAGGGCATGGATTTATTATGACAGCGGCGACTTTGAATTGAGCCGAAAATATTACCAAAGTTCGCTTGAGGTATATGTCTGGGGCGGAGAATCTTTTAATAGGGTCGGCTATGATTTCCTCGACGGATTGATCGACCTCGACGAGGGGAAGGTCGAGTCCGCCAAATCCAGGCTGGCTGAGATGAATTCACTTACTGCTGCCGTTCAGTCAAGATTGTCGCTAAGAGACATGACCGATTTCGAAACTGAATGGTTCCGCGATATGATTCTGCTGCATG